>DXGD01000093.1 GCA_019114115.1 Candidatus Nesterenkonia stercoripullorum | reverse complement strand
CGGCCACTATGACGAGCTGACCGTCTCGGTCCCGGATGTGGATCTGACCCGCGATGAGACCATCCGCGAAGGCGTGTCCCCGGAGTCGCTGAGCTCCCTGCGCACCGTCTTCCGGCGTCACGATGGCACCGTCACCGCCGGCAACGCCTCCCCGATGAACGACGGCGCCTCAGCAGCGCTGCTGGGCACTGCCGCGCTCGGCGAGCGCACCGGCATGGAGCCGCAGGCACGCCTGGCCGGCTGGGCCGCAGCCGCCAACGAACCGCAGTACTTCGGATACGCACCCGTAGAGGCCACCGAACGCGCGCTGAAGAAGGCCGGCATCGGCTGGTCCGACGTCGGGGCCGTCGAGCTCAATGAGGCCTTCGCGGCCCAGGCCCTGGCCTGCCTTGACGCCTGGGACGTCGACCCGGAGCTGGTCAACGCCTGGGGCGGCGCCATCGCGATCGGCCACCCCCTCGGCGCCTCCGGCACCCGCCTGATCGGGACGCTGACCGCGCGGCTGCGAGCCAGCGGAGAGCGCTGGGGAGTCGCCACACTGTGCATCGGAGTGGGCCAGGGACTCGCCATGGTCCTGGAGAACCCCCACGCCACCCGCTGAGACGGCAGCCACCAGCCGGACCACGCTGCACCCGACCACGCTAGACGCCCCACCGCACCCTACGTCTGACCGCACCATACGAGATGGGACCCTGATGACGAGCATCGTGAACACCACCGCAGAGGCGGTAGCTGATATTGAGGACGGCTCCACCGTCCTGATGGGTGGATTCGGCAACGCCGGCCAGCCGATGGACCTGATCGACGCCCTGCTTCAAGCCGGCGCCACCGATCTGACCGTCGTGAACAACAACGCCGGACAGGGCGAGGCCGGGCTGGCTCTCCTGATCAAAGAAGGCCGGGTCCGCAAAGTGATCTGCTCCTTCCCCAGGCAGTCCGATTCGTGGCACTTCGACGCCGCGTACCGCGCGGGCAGCCTGGAGCTGGAACTCGTCCCCCAGGGCAATCTCGCCGAACGCATGAGGGCCGCCGGCGCCGGGATCGGAGGGTTCTTCACCCCGACCGGCTACGGCACAGAACTGGCCCGCGGCAAGGAGACCCGGATCATCGAGGGCCGCGGCTACGTCCTCGAAAGCCCACTGGGCGGCGACGTCGCCCTGATCAAGGCACGCACGGCCGATACCCACGGCAATCTGGTCTACCGCAAGACCGCGCGCAACTTCGGGCCGGTCATGGCGGCTGCAGCAGCCCGCACCATCGTGGAGGTCGACGACGTCGTCGAGGCGGGCGCACTGGACCCTGAAACGATCGTGACCCCTGGGATCTACGTGGACACCGTAGTGCCTCTCACCGCAGCATCGGCACCAGCATCCGCATCGGCAGCACGGCACCCCGTGCAGATATCTGAAGGGGCAGAAGCATGAACACCGCCGAGAAGCTCTCCCGCGAGGACCTCGCGAGAATGGTCGCCCACGACATCCCCGTAGGGGCTTATGTGAACCTGGGGATCGGCCAGCCCACGAAAGTCTCCGACTATCTGGCCCCGGACCAGGGCGTCACTCTGCACACGGAGAACGGCATGCTGGGCATGGGCCCGCAGGCCCATGGCGAGGACATCGACGGGGATCTGATCAACGCCGGCAAGATCCCGGTGACAGAGCTGCCGGGCACCAGTTACTTCCACCACGCCGACTCTTTCGCCATGATGCGCGGGGGCCACCTCGACGTGTGCGTTCTGGGTGCCTTCCAGGTCTCGTCAGGTGGGGATCTGGCCAATTGGTCCACTGGCGCACCCGATGCGATACCCGCTGTCGGAGGGGCCATGGATCTGGCCATCGGCGCCAAGTCCGTGTTCGTGATGATGTCGCTCTTCGCCAAGGACGGCAGTCCGAAGATCGTCCCGGAGCTGAGCTACCCGGCCACGGGCCTGGCGTGCGTCACCCGCATCTACACGGACCACGGCGTATTTCTCGTCGAACCCCGGGCGGCGTCAGGCGAGCAGGAGCAACCTTCCCGGATCGTGCTGCGCGAACCCTACGGGCTGAGTCTCATGGAGATCCAAGACCGCCTCGACGTCGACGTCGTCGACGGAAGCCGCTGACCTCCCACGGTGCTACACGATAGGCTTCTGAGGGTGCACGAATCGATGAAGCCAGATGTCACCGCGCAGACCCCTCCCCGCGAGGAGATCGTCCAGTCCCTGGTCACCGGGCTGAAAGTCCTGGAGAGTTTCTCAGACGCCCGACCGCGGATGACGCTCTCGGAGGTCGCCCGTCAGACCGGCATCTCGCGAGCCTCGGCGCGGCGCATGCTGCGCACGCTGGTGGCGCAGGGCTATGCCCACACCGACGGGCGGGATTTCGAGCTGACCCCCAAAGTGCTGGGCCTGGGCTACGGGTTCTGGTCCCGGTACGGGCTGAAGGAGCTCCTTCAGCCCTCTCTGCGGGATCTTGCGGCCCAGCTGGGCGAATCCTGTTCCGCGGCGGTCCTTGCCGGCGAGGACATCGTCTACATCGCCCGGGTCCACACCCGACGGATCATGCAGATCGACCTCGGAGTAGGAACGACGCTGCCGGCCTACGCGACCTCGATGGGGCGGGTGCTGCTGAGCCAGCACAGCGACGAAGAGCTCCGCGCCTTCTTCACCTCCGCCGAGCGACCGGCCCTGACCGCCAACACGATCACTGATGTCGACGCTCTCATCGAGACAGTCCGCGCTACTCGGGAGAACGGATACGCACTGGTCGACCAGGAGCTCGAAGCGGGACTGCGCTCGATCGCCGTGCCGGTGATCCACCCCCGGCGCGGAATCCTGGCCGCCATGAACATTTCAGTCTCTGCGGGGCTGGAATCGGCCGAGCAGTCCTCGGAACGTGTTCTGGAGCCGCTGCAGCAGGCCGCGATCCAAGCCCAAGAGGTCATCCTCGCCTGGGAGAAGGGGACCTCGGGCAGCGCAGCCTGAACTGACCTCAGCCCAGCAGCTCGAGGATCCCGCGCACGATGGCGGCAGCAGCCCCCAGGCCCGCCACCGTCATCGCGATCCGGCGCGCGGTCAGCGCCGCGAGCACCCGCGACAGACGTGACCCCAGCAGCGCCCCCAGCATCACCATCAGGACGATCCCCAGAAAGACCAGACCGAGGTCCGCGACTGCTCCGCTGATGCCCACAGAGGCAGCGGCATCCAGCCAGGAGTCGCTCAGCCCCAGGAAGCCCCCCGCGGCAGCGTCGTCGAAGTGTTCCTCCAGCGACCCCATCGTGATCTTGGTGATGATCGAGGCCAGCCCCATCGTGATGAACAGCGGCTGCAGCGTGGCAGCGAAGGCGCGCTGATCCCACCTGCTCAATCGCGAATAGACGGCGAAGACGGGCCCCGCCACACCGGAGGTCGTATTGAAGAACCCGCCTATCACACCGCTGGTCAGCGCAGGCAGCGGCCCCTGCGCCAGCGGAAGGCGCGGCAGCCCGACGGCGCATATCAGCGCGATGCCCACCAGCGTTCCCAAGATGATCGAGAGCCACCCTGTGGCCAGCTGGCCGACAAGCCAGGCGCCGGCGAAGGCACCGATCACGGTCATCGGGCCGATGAGCCAGAAGCGGCGCCAGTCGATATGCCGCCAGACCGCCAGCATGATCACCAGCCCGGAAACCACTGTGGTCATATTCGTCAGCAGCACCCCGACCCCGGGGCCCATCACCACGGACAGAGTCGGTGCGACCACCAGCCCGACGCCGAATCCGGAGACGCGCTGAAGCGTCGCGCCCACCACGACTGCCACGGCGGCGAAAGCAAGAGGCAGAAGCTCCATCAGGGCCTCCCCAGCCCTGAGAGACCCCGAATGCACCGTCCGCGGACGGCGGGCGAGCAGCTCTGAGGTGATCTGTGCACCAGACCACCCTACTCGCCCGCCGGGGACGGCCCGCTCAATCAGCTCGCATTGAGCACGAAGGCCACATCGAGGGTCAGCGTCACCTTGTCAGAGACCAGGACACCGCCGGCCTCGAGAGCCGCGTTCCAGGTCAGGCCGAAATCCTTACGGGAGACAGTCGTTGTCGCAGAAAGGCCCGCGCGGGTCGCGCCGAACGGATCGACGGCCTGGCCGCCGAACTCGACGTCGAAGGTCACCGGCTTGGTGACGCCGTGCAGGGTCAGCTCGCCGGTGACCTCGAACTCCTCGCCTTCCGCGCGGAACTGCCCCGTGCGGAAGGTCGCCTCGGGATACGTCTCGACGTCGAGGAAGTCGGCACTGCGGACGTGCGCATCGCGGTCGGGGTTCTTCGAGTCGAAGGACGCCGGGTCGACTACGGCTTCCACATCCAGGGCGCCGTCCTCTCCGACGCTCAGCGTCCCTTCAGCCTCGGCGAAGGTCGCGCGCACTGTCGAGATGCCGGCGTGGCGGACTTTCAGGCCGATATCCGAATGCGCGGCATCGAGGGTCCATGAGCCGGGTGTGAGTGAAGTCATGAGGTGCTCCTTGTCATCGTCGTGGGTCGACCTGCTGAGGATTGATAGACCCTGCCGACGAGCGGCCGGTCTCAGCGGGTTCGCGGGTCATAACGCAGACATGCTCCCGTTTATTTCAAATTTATATTATTGGTCGGCGTGTTCCGCGGCTGGTCGGGAGCATGAATCCGCTCCCGGCGTTACTGGATCGTTGCGGGGCGCATCTATCAAAGATCGGTGACGAGTTGGTGGAAACAGTAGAATCTTTGGCAGACTGCCATTGGACTACCCGGCAGCACCGTTCCGGCCACGCGGATCCGCCACCTCGGATTCCGCGGCAGGTTCACAGGATCGTCACCCTGACGAGACGACCTGCGCGGCTGGGCGAGCGGAACGAGAGCACTAGTAAAGGAGGTGCCGATGGGCTTACTGGACAGACTCGAGCGCGGTATCGAGCGAATAGTCCGCGGCGCCTTCTCCGGACGCGGAGGGAGCCTCGGCCCCGTGGAGATCGCCACAGCAGTACGCCGTCACATCGACCGGGAGGCATACGCCCTCTCTGAGGGCCGGAGCCTGGCTCCGAATCTCTTCAAGATCCGTCTCTCCGAACAGGACTTCGCTGAGGCGAAGAAGTACGGAGTCACCCTTGCCGAGGAGCTGTGCGATGAGATCATCCGTCACGCAGACTCCCAGGGCTATACGCTCGTCGGACCGGTCAAGGCGACGTTCGTGAAGAACACAGAGCTCAAGCAGGGTCAGCTCAGCATTGAGTCGCAGACAGACCGTCACGTCGACACCAAGGCTCCGGCCCCAGCGCAGCCCGCTTCAGGGCCTGCCGCAGGGCCCAGCGCCTCGGCTCCGATCCCCCAGACTGTCGCGCAGCCCGCAGTGCCGGCCCCGAGCGCCCCGCAAGCCGCTGCACGGATCGTGCACGAGGGCGTCGACCACCCCCTGCACGGCGAGAGTCTCGTCATCGGACGTTCCAGCAGCGCGGACGTCACTGTGGCCGACACCGGCATCTCCCGTCGCCATCTGGAGGTGCTGCGCGAAGGACCGCACTACTACGCCCGGGACCTGGACTCCACCAACGGGTCCTACGTCGACGGCGAGAAGCTCAGCGGAAGCTCGACGCGCAAGGAGCTCTACGACGGTGCCCTCATCTCGCTCGGGAACGCCCGACTGCGTTTCCGGCGCGATCGGTAAGGGGCACCGACGCGATATGAGCGAACTTGCCGTCACCGGCCTCCAGTTCGGCCTGCTGCTGCTGCTGTGGATCCTGATCCTCTCGATCATCGGTGCGCAGAGCCGCGATATGGCCGTGTCGAAGAAGGCGCGCCGGCGAACACGTCAGGACACGCGCCAGACCGCCCCGCCGCCACCGCGAGCCAGCGAAGAGACGGCGCCGGCGACCTCCTCGACTGGTCGCAGCTCGGGCCAGGTGCCCCGCCCACGCCCCAGCAAGCTGGTCGTGGTGCAGGGTCCGCTGCAAGGCAAAGAGCTCCCGCTGGCCTCCTCGCCGATCCTGCTGGGCCGCGCCCAGGAGTGTTCGCTCGTCCTGGAAGACGACTATGCCTCGGGCAAGCATGCCCGGTTCTTCCCGCAGGGGTCCCGCTGGTTCCTGGAGGATCTCGGCTCCACGAATGGCACCTGGCTCGGCGACGAGCAGCTGACCAGGGCCTCCACAGTGGAACCCGGTGACCGCATCCGGATCGGCAAGACTGTCCTGGAACTGAGGACCTGACGTGGCATTGGTCTTCCGCTTCGCGGCTCGTTCTGAAACCGGCGTGGTCCGGTCGAAGAACGACGACTCGGGCTACGCCGGACGCTACTTCGCCGTCGTCGCCGATGGCATGGGCGGACATGCCGGGGGCGACGTCGCCTCCGCCTCCACTGTGCTGGACCTGGCCCATCTGGACACCCACGGCTTCGCGGAGCCCGATACGGTCCTGCCCGATGAGATCCAGACCGCGAACGCCTTCCTCAACCGGCTGGTCCAGGCCAACCCCAAGCTCGCGGGCATGGGCACCACCATCACCTCCTTGCTCATCACCGACAACCGGCTCCAGTTCGCCCATATCGGCGACTCACGCGCCTATCGGCTGAAGAAGGGCCGCTTCCGCCAGGTCAGCAAGGACCACACCTTCGTCCAGCGCCTCGTCGACGAAGGCCGCCTGAAGCCCGACGAGGCGGAGTACCACCCGCACAAGAACGTCCTGATGAGAGTTCTCGGCGACGTGGACGCCTCCCCCGAGCTGGACATCACCTCCTTCCCGCTCGAAGTCGGCGAGCGCTGGCTGCTGTGCTCGGACGGTCTCAATGCCGTCGTCTCAGAACGGCTCATCGAGCAGAAGCTGCGGTCCTCCCAGCCGCTGGAGTCGGTCGTCTCGGATCTTGTGGACCTGACCATCGAAGGCGGGGCTCCGGACAATGTCACCGTCGTCTGCCTAGAGGTCGTGGAAGCCGATGAGGCGGCCCTGATACCCAACCGGGATCTCCCGCTGAGCGAGGCGGCCGTCGCGGCGGCGTCCACGGGCTATCAGTCGCGTTCCGGTGAGGCCGCGCAGCGAGCTGCTGAAACGGACGCTGACGATACTCGAGAGCTCGAGCTGATCCCTGTGGTCAATACTGAGGCGCTGACCGGGCACAGCCGCGATCACGAGGCTCTGTCACCGCTCTCGGCGGCGATGGGCGGGCAGTCCGCCGAAGCCCGCCCGCATATTCTCGTGGGTGCCGCCTCAGACGCCACGAAGACCGGCATGATCCCCGTGGTCGACCGCAGCGTGGACGAACCTCCGATGACTGTGCTGCTGACCGGCCAGCCGCTGCGGCCGGTGCGTCACTCGCATGCCGATCTGCTGGGCGAGAGCCATGACGAATCGGGCACCGGGACATCTGAGGTCCCCTCGAGCACTGGATCCGCCGCGGCCGCCGCGCCAGCATCCGGAACGGGTGGGGGCTCGGGGACTGCCGTCGGCTCGGCGGATCAAGCGCCCGCCGCGGCGACTGCCACCAGCGTGTCCGACACCTCGGCGGAGGGTCAGCCCGTCGTCGTCGATACCGCCGCCGACGACGAAGCGGAGACCCTCGAGGGTGAGTATCGCCTCGATGAGGACGAGCTCACCACAGTGCAGTCCGTGCGCCGGCGCAGGACGTGGTTCCTGCCGGCCTTCGTCGCGCTGCTGGCCATCCTCGTCGCCGTGGTGATGTTCCTGGGCTATATCTGGACCCAGACGCAGTACTACGTGGGAGAGGACGACGGCGAAGTCGCCATCTACAACGGCGTCTCCCAGTCGCTGGGCCCCCTGCACCTCTCCGAGGTGGACGAACACTCCGGGATCGAGGTCTCGGAACTGACCCCGTATCATCAAGATCGGGTGTCTGGCGGGATCGCGGCGAACTCGCGCGACCATGCCGAGCGGATCGTCGCACAGCTGCGCTCGACGATCTCCGACTCCGGTGACGAAGAGGACCAGGACGAGAACGCCGATTCCGAGTCCGACGCCACTGACGAGCCGACAGACGACCCCACGAACGACCAGAACGACGACGCGCAGGACCAGCAGAGCCCGACCGAGCCGGAAGGAGATGAGCAGTGACCGAGACCCAGGCCGCCCCCAAGCCGCGCCGGAACATGGAACTGGTGCTGCTGCTCATCGCGCTCGTCATCGCGATCGGCTCCCAGTTCCTGGTCGCCGCCGCTCTCGACGAGCCGGTCACCACGTCCTACTACGTCGAAGGGGCAGTGTTCGCCACCGTGACGCTGGCGTTCCACGTGGTGCTGCGGCTTCGCGCGAAATACGCCGACCCGTTCATCCTCCCCATCGTGGTGACCATCAACGGGCTGGGCATCGCGATGATCCACCGTCTCGACTTCACCCCGTCCTTCACCGGCGTCGCTGACCGCCAGCTCATGTGGACCGTCGTGTCCATCGCCGGTGCCGCCGCCCTGCTGTGGTTCCTCAAGGATCACCGCCGGCTGCGTCAGCTGACCTATATCTCGCTGGTGGCGGCCATCATCCTGCTCTTCCTGCCGATCCTCCCGGGACTGGGGATGGAGGAGCACGGCGCGCGGATCTGGGTGGACCTGCGGTTCGCGACGTTCCAGCCGGGCGAGCTGGCGAAGATCGCCCTGGCCATCTTCTTCGCCGGGTTCCTGGCGAACAACCGCGATCTGATCCTGCTCGCCGGCAAGCGCTTCGGCCGCATGACCTTCCCGCGCCTGCGCGACCTGGCACCGATGTTCATCGTCTGGGTCGTCGCGATCGGCGTGCTCGTGGTGCAGAACGACCTGGGCAATGCGCTCATGTTCTTCGGGCTGTTCGTCGCCGTGATCTACGTGGCGACCTCGCGCGTGTCATGGATCGCCATCGGCGCGGTGTTCGTCGCCGTCGGCGGCTTCCTGGCGTACCGCCTGGTCCCGCACGTCACAGCGCGCGTGGAGATCTGGCTCAACGCCTTCGACCAGGACATCTACGACCGTCCGATAGGCGGCTCGCATCAGGTGGTCCAGGGGCTCTTCGGCCTCGCCCATGGCGGGCTGACCGGCACCGGGCTGGGATCGGGCATGCCGAACCAGGTGGCGCTGGCGAACTCGGACATGATCATCGCCGCAATGGGCGAGGAGCTCGGGTTCATCGGCCTCTCCGCCCTGCTGCTGCTGTACCTGCTGCTGTTCAGCCGGTACATGCGTGCCGGGATCGGCACCCGGGACGCCTTCGGCAAGCTGCTGGCAGTCGGGCTCGGCGTCGTGCTGGTGCTGCAGGTCTTCGTCGTGGTCGGAGGGATCACGCGGGTCATCCCGCTGACCGGGCTGGCGACGCCGTTCCTGGCGGCAGGAGGCTCCGCGCTGCTGGCGAACTGGCTGATCGTCGCGCTGATCCTGCTGATCTCGCATTCCTCCCGGCGGCCCATCGTCGTCGGCCCTATGACCCATGCGATCGGCGGCGATGATGCCGCACTGACGGACCAGACGACACCGCAGCCGGTGGCCGCGGGCGACCTCGCCTCATCCGACCACCAGACGCAGCACGACCGACCCGCACAGGAAGGAGACACCCGGTGAACAACGCTATCCGCCACACATGGGTGGTCTCCGTGGCACTGTTCGTCACCCTGTTCGCTGCGCTGAGCATCATTCAGGTGGCTGTGACCGACGAGCTCAACGCCAATCCGAACAATGTGCGCCAGCTCTACGAAGATCGCGGTGCTCCGCGCGGGACGATCACAGTCGATGGCCGCAGCATCGCCGAGTCGGTGCGCTCCGAGAGCAGCGCCTTCGACTATCAGCGCGTCTACAACGAGCCCGAGCTGTACTCCGGGATCACCGGCTTCTACTCGATCGCTGAGCCGCCCACGGGCCTGGAGTCGGCGATGAACGAGTATCTCGCCGGGCACTCCGACAGCCAGTTCCTGGACCGGATGACAGCCATGTTCACCGGGCAGTCCATGGAGGGCGCCCAAGTGGAGCTCACCCTTGACGGAGAGCTCCAGCAGATGGCCTATGACATGATCCCCGATGATCAGCGCGGCTCCATCGTGGTGACCGACGTGCGCACCGGCGAGGTCAAAGCCATGGCGTCCAAGCCCAGCTACGACACCAACCTGCTGGCCGTTCAGTCGACCGAGCAGTTCAATGAGAACAAGGCCCAGGTCGAAGATATCGAAGGGCTCAGCCCGTACTTCAACCGGCCCACGAATTCCGCCATCGCGCCGGGCTCCACGTTCAAGCTGGTCGATCTGGTGGCGATGCTGGAATCCGGGGACTATGAACCGGACTCCACGCTGGACAACCCGAACTCGATCACGCTTCCGCAGTCCTCCTCCCAGCTGCAGAACTTCTCCCGCGGGATCTGCGAGCAGCGCTCCGAGGCCGAGCTCAGCTGGCTGGTGGCGCAGAGCTGCAATACGCCCTTCGCCGAAGCTGCCATGGACCTCGGCGAAGACACCATGCAGGAGACGGCAGAGGCATTCGGCTGGAATTCGGAGTTGGACATCCCCGTGACGACGGGCGTGTCGCGGTTCCCCGATGACCTCACCGACGCCTCCCTCGCCCACTCGGCTATCGGCCAGTTCGATGTGACGGCCACCCCGCTGCAGATGAACATGGTGGCCTCCGCGATCGCCAACGGGGGCACACTCATGAAGCCGAACCTGGTCGAGTCGGTCAGTGGCACGGATCTGCAGGTGCTGGAGCAGGTCGAACCGGAGGAGCTCAACGACGTGATGTCCTCCGACGTCGCCGATGACATCACCGAGATGATGACCGGCGTCGTGGAGGACGGGACGGGCGTGCGTGCCCAGTCCGATCAGTTCGACATCGCCGCGAAGACCGGTACTGCGGAGATCGGCGACACCGATATGGTCAACTCGTGGGTCACCGGCTTCGCCCCGGCCGACGATCCGCAGTACGCGGTCACCGTTGCCTATGAGCGCATCGACTACGAGACCGGGTCATCACTGACCACACCCCAGCTGAAAGAGCTCCTTGAGGCGGTGGTGGAGGAATGAGACCTGCTGTCGGCATTCTGATGGGCGATCGGTACAAGCTGACCGAACGCATCGCCATCGGTGGAATGGGGGAAGTCTGGAAGGCTTCCGATGAGGTCCTTGGCCGCACTGTCGCGATCAAGATCCTGAAGGAGGAGTACACCGGGGACGAGGCGTTCCTGCGTCGCTTCCGCGCCGAGGCACGGCATACCGCCCTGCTCAAGCACGCCGGCATCGCCGATATCTACGACTACGGCGAGCAGGCCGGGTCGGGTTATCTCGTCATGGAGCTCGTGCCGGGCAAGCCGCTGTCCGTGCTGCTCGAGCGGGACAAGACCATGCCGTGGGAGAAGACCCTCTCGATCCTCGCCCAGACCGGGCGCGCCCTGCAGGTCGCCCACGACCAGGGGCTCGTGCACCGCGACGTGAAGCCTGGAAACCTGCTCATCACCCCGACCCGGCGCGTGAAGATCACGGATTTCGGCATTGCCAGGCTCGCGGACCAGGTCCCGCTGACTGCCACAGGGCAGGTCATGGGCACTGTGCAGTACCTCTCCCCTGAGCAGGCCACAGGCCAGAACGCGACCGGTTCCTCCGATATCTACGCCCTCGGCGTCATCGGCTATGAGGCCCTCGTCGGCAAGCGGCCCTTCACCGGTGAGTCCCAGATCGCGATCGCGCTGAAGCAGGTCAACGAAGAGCCTCCTGCGCTGCCGGACAGCATTCCGGAAGCAGTCCGGGCCCTCATCATGTGCATGCTGGCCAAGGACCCGAGCAACCGTCCGGCCACGGCGACCAAGATGGCCGACGCCGCCGAGGCCCTCCTGCGCCATGACCTGGACTCCGCTCTCGAGGCTGCTCCCGCCATGCGGGAGTTCCTCACCGAGGAGTCCGACGACGACGCCACCCAGGCCATCTCCACCTCCGCCGGTGCCGCCACCAGCCCGACGTCGGTGGTCTCTCCCGGTGGGGGAGCACCTTCAGCCAAGACTCCCGAACAGCCAGCCGAGGATATCGCCGCATATCGCGCTGCCGCGTACCAGGCGGCTCAGGCCGAGGCAGAGGACCCTGGGAACCAGTCCTCCGAGGACCCCTCCTCGACATTGCAGCCCGGCGACGTCGACCTGGCACGCGGCGCCTCGGCCGCCGGGGCGCAGAATGCCGCGAAGTCTCCCGCGGAAACGGCGACACCCTCCACGTCGGACAGCTCCACGTCGGGCTTCTCGAAATGGCGGTGGCCGTTGGTCGCGCTCATCGCGCTGGTGGTGCTGGCCATCCTCGGCTCGTGGCTCCTACCGGTGCTGGCCGACCGAAACGGCTCGGCGGAGGACCCCTCCCCGACGGTCACCGAGACCTTCACCGCCGAGTCGGATACTGTCGACGTCGTCGAAGGCGACCTCGTCGGCCTCTCCGTGGAGGAAGCCAGCGGCGTCCTGGAGGAGATGGACCTCGTCCCGGAGGCTGAGATGGTGGAATCGGCTCAGCCGGCAGGGATCGTCACCTCCGTCTCACCGACCGGCGAAGTACCCGTGGAGAGCACGGTGACGCTGTTCTACTCGGCCGGCGCGGAATCGGCCGAGGCGACGCCCGAGGACGGCAGCACTCAGAACGGCTCCGGCGGCGAAGGGTCAGGCAGCACAGGCTCCCCGCAGACTGACGATGCCGATAGCGACGGGGACGGCGCGGACTCGTCCCCCACGCAGGATGAGACCTCCGCCCCGCCTGAAGACTCCCCTGCCGAGGAAGACCCCACGACGCCGGCACCAGAGCAGACCTCCGCGCCCAGCCCAGCGCCGGATGACGATGCCGGCAACGGCAACGGTGACGACCAGTCGACCCAATCCAATTCCCCTCCCGAGGAGCCCTCAGCACCGGATACCGGTGGAGCCGAGCAGCCCCCTTCACAGTCGGAGCGGGACCCGCAGCCTGAGCCCGACGCGGAGGAGCCCCCTGGTGACGGCATCGCGTCTGGGGCCGTCTGGGCCGCGATCCACCACGGAGGTGGAGGCCTGTGACGGAGGACCAGGAGCGTATCCTCAACGGGCGCTACCGCGTCGAGTCCCTGATCGGCCGTGGAGGCATGGCCGATGTCTACCTCAGCCACGACATCTCGCTGGATCGTCGCGTCGCGGTCAAGATGCTTCGTCCCGACCTCGCGCGCGACCCGCAGTTCCAGACGCGGTTCCGACGTGAGGCTCAGTCCTCGGCGTCCCTCAACCATCACAACATCGTGGGGGTCTACGACACCGGCCAGGAAGATGTTGAAGACGCGTCACAGCACCCGGTGAAGGTGCCCTACATGGTGATGGAGTTCGTCGACGGCGTCACCCTGCGCCATATTCTCCACGGAACCCCGCGCCAGACCGACCACACTGATTCCCGGCACACCGACCCGGACGGCCCGTCCGCGGATTTCGACGACGACGCCACCCGAGCCGTTCCGCCCCCGCCACCGGGATCTGCGCACAGCGGCCCTTCCGATTCCGAGAATTCCGACTCAGCCGAGACTGACTCGGATGTCCTCGCCATCGGCGACACCGGACGCGTCCACGAGGGCCCTGAGAGCCTTGAGCCTGAAGAGGTAGAACAGCCGCTGCGCGACAAGATCGAGCATGCGCTGGGCCGCCCGCTCAATGAGGGTGAGGCTGCCGGCTATCTCACCGGGATCCTCGCCGCCCTGGGCTACAGTCACCGCAAGGGGATCGTCCACCGCGATATCAAGCCCTCCAATGTGATGGTCGACCAGCAGGGCAATATCAAGGTCATGGACTTCGGCATCGCCCGCGCCGTGGCCGACTCCGCCTCCACGATGACGCAGACCTCCGCCGTCGTCGGCACCGCCCAGTACCTCTCTCCGGAGCAGGCCCGGGGCGAAGTCGTCGACCACCGCTCAGACCTGTATTCCGCGGGCTGCGTACTCTTCGAGCTGCTCACGAACCGGCCTCCGTTTCAAGGCGATTCCCCGGTGGCGGTGGCCTATCAGCATGTTCGCGAGCAGGC
>DXGD01000092.1 GCA_019114115.1 Candidatus Nesterenkonia stercoripullorum | reverse complement strand
CTTTCGGCTAATTTTAGTAGCTCTAAAGCTATAGTCATTAGCCACGGAGGTCAAGAGCTCAGCCGATAGCATTGGGCCGGGCCCACCCGAAGGCACCTTTCAGGCGGAGCTGCAGGAATCTATCGTCCAGTCGTGCCGTCAATGAGTTCCCTGAGGATATCGGCATGCCCGGCGTGCCGTCCCGTCTCCTCGATCATGTGCGCCAGTGCCCAACGCACGCTCGGTGCCGCGCGGGATGCCGCAGTGCGAGGCAGGGGCGCGGAGAGGTCTGGCGCGTCGTCGAGAAGAAGGTTGGCCTCCTCGATCGCATGGCGGTATCTGGTGACGACGGTGTGTGCATCATCGGCGTCATCGGCGGTGAACGTCGCCTGCCAATCTCGTGGTGGTGTCCCGAGGAAGACGGCTCGCTCGACGTGGGTGAGGTGATTCACGAGACCCAGAAGGGTCGTGCCTGACGCGACCTGAGATGTTCGCACTGCGGGCTCTGGCGCATCCTCGACTTTGGCTGCGATCGATGCGCGCAGGTAGTCGAGGAAGCCGCGCAGCACTGCCGCCTCGTCATTGGCTGTCTTCGGCGGCGGTGTATCGCGACGGCGAGCGGGTGACTTCGGTTTCGGCATACTGAGCAGCTCCTCGTGGCAGAGTCATGGTGTGGCGGGACCCATTGCGGGGACTCGCGGGAGGGTTTCCTTTGGGCTGGCAAGGTGCAATCTAGAGTGGCGCTCCTCTCGCATATGTGCAAGAGTATTTGCAGCTTTGCAATATCCTGGACGATGCCATCTGAGGTGCTGGGAGGGCTGACATGGACGACGACGATGTACTCGACAACGTCGGCGCGCGGCTTCGAGGGTTCCGGCAGACGCTCAAGCTGACACTGCAGGAGCTGGCGGTGCGGAGCGGCATGACGGCGAGCACCATCTCGCGACTGGAGCGCGGCCTCGTGCGCCCGGGCCTGGAGCACCTGCTGTCGCTGAGTCGTGTGTACGGGCTGCCTATCGACGAGCTCGTCGCGGCCCCTCGTGTCGGCAACCCGCGGGTGCACCTCAAGCCGATCCAGAAGCACGGTCTGACGTTCATTCCCCTTGGGGCGCGCAACGAGGGCCTGAACGCCTACAAGGTGATCTACCCGCGGGCCTCGGAGTGTCCTGCGCCGAGGTACCGTACGCACCCAGGTCGCGAGTGGTTCTACGTGCTCGCGGGCTCGGTCGAGCTTGTGCAGGCCGATCAGCGCACTGTGCTTCACGCCGGCGAGGCAGCTGAGTTCACCACGATGACGCCGCACTGGCTCGTCAACGCCAGCGACGACGAGCCGGCCGAGACTATCGCCATCTACGGGCACCAGGGTGAGCGCATCCACCTGTCTGAGCTGGCATCCTGACTGAGCCGGTTCCCTGACTGAAGTTGGCTCTCCGGTCGTGGTGGCTAGCCCACCGCATTCAGCGTGCGACGGTACTGGCCGGGCCGTACGCCGTATTCGCGGTGGAATGCTGTGCTGAGCGCGTAGGCGCTGGAGTAGCCGACGTCGTGGGCTACGGCCTCGACCGTCGAGTCGCCTCGGGTGAGCAGGTCGGCGGCCATGCACAGTCGCCAGCTGGTCAGGTATGACATCGGCGGCTCGCCCAAGAGCTCCGTGAAGCGGCGGGCCAGAGTCGGCCGGGACACATGCGCCTTCTGGGCCAGCAGCTCGATCGTCCAGGGTCGCTCCGGGGTGTCGTGGATGGCGGCCAGCGCCACCCCGACGACCGGGTCGGAGGTGGCCGCGTACCAGCCAGGCGCCTCGGCGTCCGGTAGGGCGAACCAGTCTCTGAGCGTCCCGGCGAGCGCGAGGTCCAGCAGGCGATCGAGGATGGCCTGCTGGCCGGGTTCGTCGCGCAGGACCTCGGATTCCAGCAGATCGAGCGCTGCGGTGCGCTGGGTCCTGTGCGGTACGACGAGCACTCGCGGCAGCGCGCTCAGCAGCCGATCGGCGATGCGCCCGGTCACGGTATACGACCCGGTCAGCATGGTGTCGTCGGCATCGAGCCGGGTGCCGCAGGTCCGCACATCGAGCGCGAGGGCCTCCGCCGGGTCGAGGGTGTCGTCGAAGCATATGCCGGTACTCGTGTGCACATACATGGGGGCGGGCCGTGCATCGGGGTCGCTGGTCACCTCGAAAGGCTCGGGCCCGACGACGACGGCGATGTCCCGCGGCCGCAGAGCATGGACTTGCGCGCCGTCGAGGATCCACGCCTCGCCACGGAGCATAGAGACCAGGGACAGCGAAGCCTGCTCGTCGAACACTGCCGACCACGGTGGATTCGCCAGTGTCCGGCCCAGCAGCGCCCCGGAGGAACGGATGTGGTTGAGCACATCAGTCAGGGTGTCCATTGTCTCAGCGTAGACGATGAGGCATTTCTGTGAGACGTACAGCTATTCTCCGTCTCACTGATGTCGACTGTGATGGAGGCATGAGCATTCACCATGAGTTCACGCCCGGCCGCGCCCACTGGGTCTATACCCACCCCCGCCAGGAGTCTCTGAACCGGCAGCTGCTGCAGGCCGGGACGGAGGCCCTCTCTTCCCAGTACGATGTGACGGTCTCAGACCTCTATGCCGACGGGTTCAGACCCGCGTTGAGTGAACGCGACCTCGGGAGCCTGGCCGCCACGCGGGGCAACGTCGCTGAACTTGCCGGTGAGGCCTATGAGCGCGGAGAGGTCGAACCGGAGGTGCGAAGGGAGCAGGAGCGGGTCGCCGAGGCGGAGTTGCTCGTGCTGCAGTTCCCGCTCTGGTGGTACGGGCCGCCGGCGATGCTGAAGGGATGGTTCGACCGTGTCCTGCAGACCGGGTTCGCCCACGGCGACCTCGATGAGGACGGCCTCCCGCGCCGCTACGGCGACGGAGGTCTGGCGGGTCGGCGGGCGCTCGTCGTCGTGACCACCGGCGACGACGAACGCACTCTCGGGCCGCGCGGCGTCAGCGGGGATCTCGAGTCGCTTCTCTTTCCGCTGACCCATGGAGTCCTGTGGTACGTGGGGATTGAGGCGCTCGCGCTCCACGTCGTCCACGATGCTGATGGTCTCGGACCAGTCGACCGTGAGCGTGAGAGGCAGCGGCTGATCGAGCGGGTCTCGGAGGTGCCGAATGAACGCGGGCGCCCCTTCCGTCGCCTGCGCGACGGCGACTACGAGCGCGGCACCGGCGCCCTTCACGAGGGCATCCATCCGGGGCGAACGGATCTGGGAATCCACTTCCGGGAGTAGAGCCTTTCGGCGGCGATGATCCAGTGTTGCGTGATCGGTTCCAGCTGGAGCGGCAGCGACAGGGAGGGCTCCAGGGACAGCCGCAGTGCGAGCCACAGGGAGAAGCGAAGCCCGCGGCACCGCGCGTGGTGGGCCCTGCGGGGCTCGAACCCGCGACCAATGGATTAAAAGATCTACTGAGCTGGTTCTGCCCGGATCGGCTGATGTCGGCGGGCGTCGACTGACCTGGGGTTTTGCAGTTTCGCAAGTCGATGGGCGTCGGTCGGAATCGGTGGATGTGGAGCAAAATGGCCACCACAATGGCCACCACGCTCAAGTAGTCATGACTGACTTGTCTTCTTCCAGGAATGGATCCCCAGCCCCACCAGCATCAGGAGCAGTCCGCCTTGCCATAGGAGCTGCATGTTCCAGCCCTCCTCTTGAATGCCGGCAAAGACGACGTAGCCCCAGAGAGCAGCCATGCCCGCGTAGAACCAACCCTGTCTGCTGTTGCGCACACGCGGCTGTTCTACGAAAC
>DXGD01000091.1 GCA_019114115.1 Candidatus Nesterenkonia stercoripullorum | reverse complement strand
CGGCATCCATGCTCCAGCGAACCCCCGGGCCAGTCACGTGGCACTCTCGATCGAGCTGGTCAACGCCTATGCGGCGGCGGTCACCGAAACCGGTGGTGCCGTGGCAGGCACAGAATGGGACTATCAGTCCGAGTCGCCGCTGGTGGACGCCCGGGGCTGGGTGCTGCCGCGCTCAGCCGCACACCCCAGCCAGCTCACCGACTCAGATGCTGCGCTGGAAGCCGTCCGGCTCGAGGAGACCGCCGAGGGTGCCGATCCCGCCGAGACGACCGGTGCTGAGGCAGCCCCCGGCAGGAAGCCAGCAGGGCGCGAGCTCAGCGGAGGTGACCCCAGCCCCGCGGATCTCGCCGAGGGCCTGCGAGACCACGACGACGCCGAGTTCCACGCTCCCGGCTCAGCCCATTTCAAGGGCGACTTCTACCAGCACGGCGAAGACCAGCCGCAGCTGCTGATGAACCTCGTGCTGCCCAATGGCGCCCGGTTCTACGTGGACCACGCTCACCCGGAATACTCCGCGCCGGAGACGATCGGCGCTCGCCGAGCCGTGCTCTACGATGTCGCGGGCGACCGGGTGGCCCACCGCGCGGCCGGGCGTCTGGCACAGGAGGAGGGCGCTCCGCAGCTGAAGCTGTACAAGAACAACACCGACGGCAAATCTGTCTCCTACGGAGCCCACGAGAACTACCTGGTCCCGCGTTCCGTGAGTTTCGACAGCCTCGTCGCTGGCCTGATTCCGTTCTTCGTGACCCGGCAGATCATCTGCGGCGCCGGACGTCTCGGGATCGGCTCCCGCAACCAGCAGGCGGGGTATCAGATCTCGCAGCGCGCCGATTTCTTCGAGGAGCAGGTCGGGCTGGAGACCACGTTGCGTCGTCCCATCATCAACACCCGTGATGAGCCCCATGCCGACTACAACCGGTATCGCCGGCTCCACGTCATCATCGGCGATGCGAACATGAGCGAGTACTCCGCCTGGCTCCGGGTGGGGACGACGGCGCTGATCCTCGAGCTCATCGAATCCGAGGGTGCACCGCAGCTGCGGCTCACCGATCCGGTCGCCGCGCTGCAGGCGATCTCCCACGATCCGACGCTGCGCACCAAGGTCTCCACCAACCGTGGCGACCTCACCGCCTTGGAGATTCAGCGCATGTACCTCCGTGCGGCTGCTGCCCGGGCCGCGGAGATGTCCGGTCCGCGCGGGGTGAGCACCGCCCCCGATACGGAGACTGCCGAAGTGCTCGAGGCCTGGGAACGGCTGCTCGATGACCTCTCCACTGATGTCAGCCGCGCTGCGGACCGACTCGACTGGGTGGCCAAGCTGCAGCTGATGGAGTCCTACCGCCGTAGGGACGGGCTCGGCTGGGACTCACCGAGGCTGGCCATGGTGGATCTGCAGTATGCCGACATCGACCCGGAGAAGGGCCTCTACTATAAGCTCGTCCGTGCCGGGCGGATGCGCCGGCTGTTCTCGGACTCGCAGGTGGAGTGGGCCACGAAGCACCCGCCAGAGGAGACCCGGGCCTGGCTGCGCGGGCATCTGGTGTCCGAGTACCCGAGCCTGGTGGTCGGAGCGAGCTGGGACCAGGTGCTCATGCGCCCGGACGAGGTCTCCGCCGTCATCCGGCTGAACATGCCGGAACCCACCCGCGGGGGGCGGGCCGACGCCGAGCCGATCATCGCCGGCGCAGCCTCACCACACGACCTGATCACAGCGCTGGCGAAATACCTGAACGAGGAGAGAAGGTAGCGACGATGTCGACACAGCCCCAGAAACAAGGACCCTCAGGTCCCGGTGCCGAGTCCGAGGAGACAGGCGCTGCCCCCGGTGCGGGCAATGCCCAGGCGCAGAAGCAGGCGGCGGAGCTGGACAGCCTCCTCGATGAGATCGACTCGGTGCTGGAGACCAATGCTGAGGAGTTCGTCAAAGGTTTCGTCCAGAAGGGCGGCCAGTAGGCCCCGCTGCGGCAACAGCACGAGAAAGGTGCGGCATGGATCGCAGGATCTTCGGGGTTGAGACGGAGTACGGGCTCACCCACAGGGTGCAGGCCGGGCGCGGCCTGGCGCCTGACGAGCTCGCCCGGTATCTCTTCCGGCCCGTCGTGGCATGGGGGAGGAGCTCCAATGTCTTCATCCCCAACGCGGCGCGGCTCTACCTCGACGTCGGTTCGCACCCTGAGTACGCCACTGCCGAATGCGATGATCTGCTGGACCTCATCGCTCAGGACAGCGCCGGGGACGCCATCATGCACGAGCTGGCTCTCACGGCAGGTCACGCGATGGCGGCAGACGGCATCTCAGGCGAGGTATACCTGCTGAAGAACAACGTGGATTCGCAGGGCAATTCCTTCGGGTCTCATGAGAACTACCTCATCCCCAGGACGACCCACTTCCGCAGGCTCTCCGGGATCCTGCTGCCGTTCCTGGTCACGCGGCAGATCCTGGCGGGTGCCGGTCATGTGATCCCGGCCGACGACACCCAGGACGCCCATTTCGCGTTCTCCCAGCGCGCCGATCACATGTGGGAGGGTATTTCCTCGGCGACGACCCGATCCAGGCCCATCATCAACACCCGCGACGAGCCCCATGCCGATGCGGCTCTGCACCGCCGGCTGCACGTCATCGTCGGTGATTCCAACATGTCGCAGACGACGTCGTTGCTGCGCTATGGGGCCACGGACCTGGTGCTGCGCATGATCGAATCCGGTGTGCCGATCGGGGACTACGAGCTGGAGAATCCGATCAGCGCCATCCGCCACGTCAGCCATGACCTGAGCGGGACCGCCACGATCAGGACCCGCGCGGGGCAGGAGATGACGGCGGTCGAGATCCAGTCCGGTCTGCTGGAGCGGGCACGGCGCTTCGTGGAGGACCGCGGGCCGCACCATGCGCATGTCGAGCGGGTCCTGGAACTGTGGGAGCGCACTGTCCGTGCAGTGGAGACCCAGGATCACTCGCTGATCGACCAGGACATCGACTGGGCGATCAAGAAGCGGCTCGTCAACGAGGTCGCTCAGCGGCAGGGTCTCGGCTACGATCACCCGCGGCTCGAACAGGTCAGCATGGCCTATCACGACATCCATCCGGAACGCGGACTGTTCCACCTGCTCGCCCGCCGCGGCAGGGTCACCGAAGTCCTCACCGCCGAGCAGCGCACGCGAGCCGTCACTGAGCCACCGGCGACGACGCGCGCTGCGATCCGCGGGGAGTTCCTCTCTGTCGCCCGGGCCTTCGGCGCGGACTACAGCGTGGACTGGGTGCACCACAAGCTGGTGGACCGGCCCTTGGAGGCTGTGATGCTCAAAGACCCGCTGGCCGTGCAGGACGAACGCATTGATACGCTGGTGAACCGGCTCGGTGACCGCAGCGCGCTGCTCACCGAGCTCTCGTCGGAGCAGCGACTCCAGCAGAGCCAGCGCACCTCAGTGCCACTGGCACTGACGGAACGCTATGCGGTGGAGTCCCCACTCGCCCCGCCCGAACCACCGATGATC
>DXGD01000005.1 GCA_019114115.1 Candidatus Nesterenkonia stercoripullorum | reverse complement strand
CGCGTAGAGGACGGCATTGCGGCCGCGCCCGATGTCGACGAACGCTGCTTCCATCGAGGGCAGCACGTTCTGCACCTTGCCCAGGTACACGTTCCCGATGAGCGAGTCCTGTGTCGTGTTGGACACGAAGTGCTCGGCGAGGACGCCGTCTTCCAGCACGCCGATCTGGATGCGATCCTCCCGCTGGCGCACGATCATCTTGCGGTCGACCGATTCCCGGCGCGCCAGGAACTCTGCTTCGGTGACGATCTGCCGGCGTCGTCCGCCTTCGCGGGAGGCCCGGCGCCGCTGGCGCTTCGCTTCGAGCCGCGTTGAACCCTTCAGGCCGGTGACCTTGTCGCTGGTGGCGGAATCGCCGCCCTCACGGGGGGCACGCACCCGAGTCACCGTATGGGTCGACTCGTCATCGCCGCCCTCGACTTCCATATCCACGTCACCACGACGGCGACGACGGCGCTTGCGGATCACCTGGTCGGAGTTTTCGTCTGCGGAGTCCTCGTCGGAGGCGTCATCGTCTCCGTTGTCCCGCTGCCCAGCGGGGGACCCTTTGCCCCCGCCTGCCGAAGCGGAATCGGCCGAAGGCGATTCTGCCGCACCATCACCGTCGGCCCGGTTCTTGCTGCGCCCTCCCCCGCGCCGGCGCTTGCGCCGCGACTTCCGCGAGCCGCCGGCGTGGTCCTCGGACTCACCCTGGTCCGATGAGGACGAGCTGTCGTCAGCATCAGCTCGGCTGTCACCGTTCTGGCTGTCACTGCTCTGGCTCTCGCTGTTCCCCTTCCCGGAGGAGCCTTTCGCGCCGGAGGAATCGTCGTCCTCAGAGGACTGACGGGGGGCTTTAACCGGTGTGATGGACGCCAGGTCCGGGGCCTGGAAGAGCATGTCCATCGGGTCTGCCGCAGGAGGCGCAGAGGCTTGCTGCGTCGCGGCGGAAGCAGCTGAGTCCGAGGTCTCAGCGCCAGCAGCCGTCGGCGGCGAATCCTGCTCCGGCCCTGAACTGGTCGCATCGCCGCGACCGGCCCCCTGACCTGCGTCGGCGACGTCGGCAGTACCGGCAGGAGTGTCGCCGGAAGGTCCGGTTCCAGCCGCGCCGGTGGTCTCCGCCGGGGAGCCAGAAACTCCGTCGGCAGGCGCGGCATTCGCCGCGGACGGCGCACTGAAGGGGTCGAAAACGTCAGCGGGCGCCTGAGAGCTCCCCGCATCGGCTGATGAGGTGCCCTGAGTTGGTGTGTCTTTGGTCGACATTATGCAGTTGCTCCTGGCCGCACCCGGAGGCGCCACACTCACCAACGGCACGGTTGTCATCTGGCGGCCCATTCGGCGCTGCCCACCCTCTCACAGTGGTGCGCCGTCCAGGGCCGCATACGTGTCACGTCAAAACCTGTTCCGGCTCGACCGGCTTGACCGGGCGCTGCACTTCCCCACTGGGCAAGCGCGCGCTCTTCACGGCTAGGCAACGGTCTCTCGTCGCTGTACTGCTGCGCGACGGACCGGATGACGGCGGTTGTCCTTCTCCACGCCCGGTGCTTGCGGGCTGGCATATGCCAGCAGTCCGGTGACGCGGCGGCATCTTGGTGGTCGTTCCGTGCGGACTCCGGATATTCCTTCGCCCACGACGGGTGCCGACAAACCGCAGACCCGGTGCGCAGCTGTTCATGTTATTGAGATAAAGCCTTGCTCATTTCGCGGGTGTGGTCCGCGTCCTGATGTCCCATATTGTCTCATACCCGGCAGTGACTATCTGTGACGTGCCGCGCGGCGGAGATGGCGCCGCCGGTCGTAGAATGGCTCCATGACCATTGCTCAGCCCTCCGCCCAGGATGGGCGCGCGCAGGAGGCTCCGACCGGAAGCGGCGCGCACCTCGCCAGGGATCGCGGCCTGGGGTTGTGGCTTGTGATCACAGGCCTCGTCGCCGCAGTCGGGTCCTTCATGCTGCTCTATGAGCGGGTGCTGCTCTGGCAGGACCCTGACCATGTCACGGGTTGCGACATCAGCCCGTGGGTCTCTTGCGGCCAGGTCATGGAGTCCTGGCAGGCCTCCACCTTCGGCTTTCCCAATATTTTCCTAGGGGTCGTCGGGTTCCCGCTGATCATAGCGATCGGTATCGGGCTGATCGGAGGCGTGAGGCTTCCTCGGTGGTACTGGGGCGGCCTTCAGGCGGGAGTTCTCTTTGCGCTGGGCTTCTGTGTCTGGCTGTGGTCTCAGGCGGTCTTCGTCATCGGCGCGCTCTGCCCCTATTGCATGGTGGTGTGGGCCGCTGTCATTCCCATGGCCGTGGTGGTGACGGCACGCAATATCCTCCACGGTGTCATCCCGGGCTCAGAAGCGCTCAGGCGCGCTACCGAAGGGTGGTGGTGGGTCGTCATCCTGCTGCTCTACATCGCGGCGATCGCATCGATCGTGCTGAACTTCCCGCAGATTCTCTCTGCCTGAGCCGGGTATCGTCGGCGGGCCCCGGAATGACATGATAGTCAGTGCCCTGACTCACCATAGGAGCTGACCATGAGCCATACCGTTGATGCCGTCGTCGTCCGTGAAAAGGACGCCCCCGCCTCAATTGAGAAGATCGTCATTCCGGACCCAGGTCCGGGCGAAGTCGTTGTAGATGTGCTGACCTGCGGGGTCTGCCAGACGGATCAGCACTACCAGCAGGGTGAAGTGGGAGACAACTTCCCCTACCTGCTGGGGCATGAGGCCACCGGCCGTGTCGCCGAACTGGGCGAAGGCGTGACCTCAGTGTCCGTGGGTGACAAAGTCATCCTGAACTGGCGTGCCGTGTGCGGCGAGTGCCGCGCCTGCAAGAAGGGCCAGCTGAAGTACTGCTTCAACACCCATAATGCGCAGCAGAAGATGACCCTCGAAGACGGCACCGAGCTGGAAGCTGCGTTGGGTATCGGGGCCTTCACGGAGAAGACCCTGGTCGCAGCAGGTCAGTGCACTGTCATCGATGACGTCTCCGACGAGGCCAATGCCGCCGTCGGCCTGCTGGGCTGCGGCGTGATGGCCGGCATCGGCGCGGCGATCAACACCGGCGAAGTCGCCCGTGGGGAATCAGTTGCGGTGATCGGCTGCGGGGGTGTCGGCACGGCTGCCATCGCCGGCGCGAAACTCGCCGGAGCCACCACGATCATCGGGGTCGATATCGACCCGCGCAAGCTGGAGAAGGCCCAGGAGCTCGGGGCGACCCATACGGTCAACTCGAAGGAGAGCGACCCGATCGAGGCGATCAGGGAGCTCACGGGCGGATTCGGTGCGGATCTGGTGATCGACGCCGTCGCCCGTCCGGAGACGTACCGGCAGGCGTTCTACGCTCGGGATCTCGCCGGGCGTGTCGTGCTGGTGGGAGTGCCCGATCCTTCGCTCACCCTCGAGCTGCCCATGATCGACGTCTTCGGCCGGGGCGGCTCGCTGAAGTCCTCCTGGTACGGCGACTGCCTGCCCAGCAAGGATTTCCCGATGCTGGTCCAGCACTACGTGCAGGGCAATCTGGATCTCGACGCCTTCGTCACCGAGCGCATCGCGCTGGGCGGCGTGCAGGATGCCTTCGACACGATGAACCGGGGCGACGTGCTGCGCTCAGTCGTTGAGTTCAACGCCTGAGCGGCACCGCACAGCGCCTGAGAAACAGAATCAGCCTGACGGAAGGGTAAGAGACATGCATGCACGCATCGAACACCTGGTGACCTCCGGGACGTTCTCCCTGGACGGGGGAACCTGGGAGGTCGACAACAACGTGTGGATCGTCGGCGACGACGACGAGGTCATCGTCATCGATCCCGCCCATGACGCCGAGGCAGTCGCCGAAGCGGTCGGGGAACGCGCCGTGCTGGCGATCCTGCTGACGCACGCACATGACGACCACATCGGCGAGGTCCATGACGTGCAGCGCAAGATCGGCGGCCGGATCCACCTCAACCCTGAGGACGCCGTGCTGTGGGAGGCGACGCACGCGGGAACTGCCCCAGATGTGGATATCACCGACGGCGATATCTTCACTGTCTCGGATGTGACCTTGCGCGCTATCCACACGCCAGGGCATTCGCCTGGGTCAACGTGCTTCTTCGCTGATGACCTCGGGGGTTCGCCAGTGCTCTTCTCCGGGGACACGCTCTTCCAGGGCGGCCCGGGAGCGACCGGTCGTTCCTACAGCGACTTCGACTTGATCATCGAGTCTATCCAGGACCGGATCTTCGAGGAGCTGCCAGAGGAGACCATCGTGAAGACCGGACACGGGGATGCGACGAAGATCTCCAAGGAAAAGCCGCATCTGCAGGAGTGGATCGACCGCCGCGAGTGAGCGCACACCCCGCGTGAAACAGACGACGACGCCCTCAGCACCTGGCCGTTCATACGGCTGAAGGTCCTGAGGGCGTCGTGCTGTCTGAGCTGCCGATGCTCCGTATCAGCGGGTGGGCAGCGCCGGGAAGACGCTGCTTGCTGAAAGCTCCGGTCTTTCCTGAGGAGTCAGTGCTTCCGCAGGAACGTCAGCAGGGCTGCGTTGAACTCCCCTGAATGGCTGACATTGAGCCCATGCGGAGCGGCCTTGATCAGCTCCAGCTCGCTTCCAGCAATGGCCCGATGGGTACGCTGCCCGCTTCCTTCGAAGGGCACGGTCCCGTCACTGTCGCCGTGGACGATGAGCGTAGGAACCTGCACCGCTGCCAGATCGCCGCGGAAATCTGTGGTGGCCCAGGCATCCATGCACGCCAATGCTGCGTCCTGGTCAGACTGCCGCGCCATGCGCAATGCATCCTGACGCTGCTCCTCGCTGACCGCGAGCTGGCCGTTGACGGAGAAGAAGCCCGTGGTGAACTCTTCGAAGAAGCCCTCCCGGTCCTCTTCCAAAGAGGACCGCATGCCCTTGTAGGTGCCCTCGTCCAAAGGCCCGTTCGGGTTGTCCTCGCCCACCATGAGGTATG
>DXGD01000090.1 GCA_019114115.1 Candidatus Nesterenkonia stercoripullorum | reverse complement strand
CCGACGTCGATATCCCGGAGCTCACGATATTCGACGCTCTCTTCGCGTCGTTGACGCGTGAGGATGAGGAGCGCACCGCACTGATCGATGGGACGACTGGGGCCCGGCTGAGCTACGGCAGCCTGCGGTCTCAGATCGAGGCATTCGCGGGTGCGCTGCGCCACCGGGGAGTGCGTGAGGGCACAGTGGTGGGCCTCCAGTCCCCCAATTCGCCGGAGTTCGTCATCGCCTTCCACGGGGTCCTCCGTGCCGGCGGCACTGTCACAACGGTCAATTCGCTCGCCACCGCCGAGGAAGTCGCCCGGCAGCTGGAGATGGCTGAAGCGGAGCTCATGATCACCGTGCCGGCCCTACCTGGAGCGCTCTCGGGCGCAGTGAAGTCAGGACTGCGTCCTGAGCAGGTCATCATGCTCACCGACGACGCCGAGCCGGAGCACCCCACTCTGGCGAGCCTTGTCGGCGAAGGTCGTGAAGCCCCTGAACTGGCTATCGATCCCGCGGAGCACATCGCGGTGCTCCCCTTCTCCTCCGGCACGACGGGGCGGCCCAAAGGGGTGATGCTGACTCATCGCAACCTCGTGGCGAACCTGTACCAGTTCCGCCAGTTCCTCCCCGGCCGTCCAGGCGCCGTCCTGCAGGCGGTCCTGCCGCTGTTCCATATCTACGGGCTGACCGTGCTCATGAACTACGGGCTGCTGACCCGCTGCGCTATCGTGACCATGCCAGCCTTCGACTTGGAGAAGTTCCTGCACCTCATCGACGAGCACCGGGTCACGCTCTCGTTCATCGCGCCGCCGATCGCCGTGGCTCTGGCCAAGCACCCCGCAGTCGAAGGAGTCGACCTGAGCTCCCTGGAGGTCTTGCTCTGCGGAGCCGCGCCGCTGGACAGCCACACAGCGGAGCAGGTCACCAAGCGGCTGGGCTGCGAAGTCCGGCAGGGGTACGGCATGACGGAGATGTCGCCGGTCTCCCATATGGCGCCGTATGGCGAGAACCAGTACCCGCCCGGTTCGATCGGACCGGCGCTGCCCAATACTGAATGCCGCATCGTCGACCTCGCCTCGGGAGACGATGTCGAGGTCCCGGCCGAGGGCGAGAGCGGGGCTGGCGAGCTGTGGTGCCGCGGCCCCATGGTCATGACGGGGTACCTCAAGGATCCCGCCTCCACATCAAGCTCCTTGGACGAGGACGGCTACCTGCACACCGGCGATATCGTCACCTACGACGCCGGGGGCTGGTTCACTGTGGTCGACAGGGTCAAGGAGCTGATCAAGGTCAAAGGCTTCCAGGTCGCTCCCGCTGAGCTGGAAGCCCTGCTCCTGGAACACCCGCGCATCGCCGACGCCGCCGTCATCGGGATTCCGGATGAGTCCGCCGGCGAGGTCCCCAAGGCCTTCGTCGTGACCCATGCTGATGAGTCGCTCAGCGCCGAGGATGTGATGGAGTGGTCGGCGGATCGCGTGTCGTCCTATAAACGGATCCGCGACGTCGAGTTCATCGACCAGATCCCGAAATCCGCCTCCGGGAAGATCATGCGCCGGCAGCTCAGAGCGCCTGCTCCCCCATCTGACCAGCCCTCGCCAAAGCAGTGAGCCGTGAGACAGTGCGGTAGTACTTCTTCATATACCCCCCGGCCATCATCTCCTGGGTGAAGAGCTGGTCGAAGGGAACGCCAGAGGCGACGATGGCGATGTCCTGGTCATAGAGCCGGTCCGCGAGCACCACGAACCGCAGCGCCAGGGACTGCGCCTCGATCGTGCTCACGTCCTTCAGGACGAGCACATCGATATCGGAGACCAGCTGACGATAGCGGCTCGGATGGACGGTGGACAGGTGCTGGGTCAGCGCGTCGAAGTCGTCGACGGCGACAGTGCGACCCGGGAACTGCTCCGCCGCGAAAGGCTCCAGCTCCTGCGTGATCAGCGGAGCCGGCGCCTCGGGCAGACCGCGGTGGCGGTAGTCCTCGCCGTCGACGCGGATGACGGCGAACTGGTCGGCCAGGACTTGGATCTCGCGCTGGAAGTCCACCGCCGCAAATCGGCCGTCGCCCAGGGACCCCGGAAGCGTATTGGACGTAGCCGCCAGCTTGACGCCTGCATCGGCGAGCTCGCGCATCAGACGCGACATCAGCACAGTGTCGCCGGGGTCGTCGAGCTCGAACTCGTCGATGCACACCAGGGAGTAGTCGCTGAGCACCTCGACTGCCTTCCGGAACGAGAGGGCACCGACCAGATTGGTGTACTCGACGAAGGTCCCGAAAGCGCGCTGACCCTGTGAGGCGTGGTAGAGCGATGCCAGCAGGTGCGTCTTCCCGACCCCGAAGCCGCCGTCGAGATAGATGCCGCTGGCGCGGCGGGCGCGCGTGGCCGCTCCCGCTGTGGATGAGCCGGTACGCGACGAGGCCTTTGCCGAGCCCCGAGCGGCCGATCGGCCCCCGAACAGCTTGCCGAAGAACCCGCCTCCCGAGGCTGCGCCCACAGTCTCGGCGAACGCCGACAGCGCCTCGACAGCCTCGGCCTGGGACGGGTGCTCGGGGTCGGGGATATACGAATCGAACGACACTTCGGAGAAGCGAAATGACGGCTTCAGCCCCTCGAGCAGGTCTCCCACACCGACTTGTGGCGACCTGCTGCTCAGGGGCTCCGCGCTCGGTGAAGCGTCTGCAGAACTGCTCGTCGTCTCGCTAGAAGGCATACGGCTACTCTACAGCGCAGTGCGCATGTGACTCCCGGTGAAGCGGCAGGACGTGCTCAGTAGTCGGGGAGGCGTCCCAGTCGCTAGGCTGGGTGGCGAGGAATCACTATCCCACGCCAGAAAGGCCGCACTCGATGTCAGACGAGAACCGTTTCGACCAGTACGCCAATCCCGACGCACTGGTAAGCACACAGTGGGTCGCAGATCACAAGGACGATGACGCCGTCGTCCTCCTCGAGTCCAATGAGGATGTCCTGCTCTACGAGACCGGACATATCCCGGGCGCGATCAAAATCGACTGGCACACTGAGCTCAATGATCCGGTGACCCGCGACTTCCTCGACGCCGAGCAGTTCGCTCAGTTCGCCTCCGCCAAGGGCATCACGCCTGAGAGCACTGTGGTGTTCTACGGGGACCGCTCGAACTGGTGGGCCGCCTACGCCTTCTGGGTCTTCACCCTCTTCGGGCACCGCGAGCTTCGCCTGATGGACGGCGGTCGGCAGAAGTGGATCGCCGAAGACCGCGAGGTCTCCACAGAGCGTGAGACCCCCACGCCGACGACCTACCCCGCCCCGGCCCAGCGCGACGACGCCACCGTGCGGGCATTCCGCGAGGACGTGCTGGATCACTTCGGCAAGCCGCTCATCGACGTCCGCTCCCCGCTGGAGTACTCCGGTGAACGCACCCACATGGACGGCTACGAGCAGGAGGGGGCTCTGCGTGGGGGCCATATCCCCACTGCCGCATCAGTGCCGTGGTCCCAGGCCGCCAATGAGGACGGGACCTTCAAGTCCCGTGAAGAGCTCGAGACCATCTACCGCGACAATGCCGGCCTCGGAGATGCGCCGGACGTCATCGCGTACTGCCGGATCGGTGAGCGGTCATCGCACACCTGGTTCGTGCTGCAGCACCTGCTGGGCTACCCGCGCGTGCGCAACTACGACGGCTCCTGGACGGAGTGGGGCAATGCCGTGCGGCTGCCCATCGCCACCGGCACAGAACCGGGGTCAGCCCCGAAGTGATGAGCTCACACAGCACGGCGACCGCCGAGCCAGCAGTGCCCGACCAGCTCGCCGAGATCATCGAGGAGTTCCAGGAGGTTCCGGACGCGCAGAAGCTTGAGCTTCTGCTGGACTTCTCCCGGGAGCTTCCCGACCCGCCTGAGCACTACCAGGTCCATCGCGAGGATATGGAGCAGGTGGTGGAGTGCCAGTCTCCGCTGTTCCTCGCCGTGGAGTTCGACGACTCAGCCGGCACGGCCCAACTCATCATCGCCGCTCCCCCTGAAGCCCCGACGACGCGAGGCTTCGCCTCCATCATCTATCAGGGCCTCAACGGCCTGGGCTATGAGCAGATTCTCGGGGTTCCCGACGACCTGCCGCAGCGGCTGGGCCTGGCTTCAGCCATCACGCCGCTTCGGCTGCGCGGGATGAGCGGCATCCTGGGCCGGGTCAAACGCCGCGTCCGGGAACATACTCGCTGACCTCACCGATCCGTGGCGGGGCCTCAGCAGTGAAGAGGTCCTCAAGCCACTCGGTGACATGGGCGTTCCAGCGCTGTGGATCGTAGTTCCACTCTTTGACGTGGCGGGCCTGGGCGAATGGGACGAACGTGACCATCTCATTGCGTGCTGCGAGATCCCGCGAGGGACCGTAGGGAACGACCGGATCGTCGGAACTGTGCATGATCAGCGTGCGCACATGCAACTGATCTGCACGGTCGATCCAGTTCAGGGCCTTGAGGTCGACGGGTGCGGCGAGGCCTGTGGTGCGCCGTCCAGCCTCGTTGGCGATGAACCACTGGCCGAGCCGGCCCACAGCATGCGGGATCCGATTCGCCCGGGCCTGGTAGGCCAGCACGTCGATCCAGTCCACCACTGGGCCGGTCAGCACCAGGGCGCGCACACAGGCCGCCAGCGGAGACCTGTCCGCCATCTGCAATGCGATCGCGCCGCCCATGGACCAGCCGAAGAGCACCAGCTCTTGGGCCCCGTGGTCCAGCGCGTAGCGCGCTCCGGCTTCGATGTCCTCCCATTCGGTGACGCCCAAACCGTACCTGCCGTCTTCGGCGTCGGGAGCCTCACCGTCGTTCCGGTAGGACATCAGCAGCATATCGATGCCCAGGTCCGACGCGGCATCGAGCGCCTTGAGGCCTTCTGTGCGCCGTCCTCCTCGACCGTGCACGGCGATGCCCCAGATGCCCTGTCCGGCCAACGGCCCTGACTCATCGCGGGGCGGGACATGCCAAGCCGGAGCCGGGCCGCCCGGGAGCTCGACGACGACGTCGTACGCTGGGTGCCCGGCCGCACCGGGGTCAGGGTAGATCGTCGAAGACCACCATCCCCGCACCGCGTTGCGCAGCTCGCCGCCGTAGACGGCTTCGACCCGCCGAGTCACCGTCCCATCCCGTGGCTCCAGGGCAGTGATCTCCCCCACTCGCGCCATCGCCGTGCCAGCATTGAAGGTGAGCCCGTAGGTGCCCTCAATGATCGTCTCAGAGTTCGCGGGGAGCACGACCTCCTCGCCCGCACCGGTCTTGATCACGGCCAGGATCTCAAGGTCCTCCGGACGCTCGCGGACGGGTGTGACCACGGAGCGAGCGAAGTGGCCGGCCAGCGCCGACGCCCCGGCAGCTGCAGCCGCGCCCGCGGCGATCCCCGTGCCTGTCCCCAACGAGACAGCACGAATCCACGGTGTCCGCGCTGGATAGTCCTGCTCAGGGTGCCGCCACCCGCGCACCGCGTGCGCCAGCTGCGACGTCGTGCGTTCCCATGCGGTCCGTGCCCGGCCGCGGTCGGTCCTGCTGCTCGCCATTCGGCTTCACCGTCCTTGCCTTCTGAGCGCCCCTAGGGGTCGTGGGCTCCAGCTTACTCATGATGCAATAGAGACATGAACGATGATCAGTGGCGTGAACGATTGAGTCCCGCCGAATACCAGGTGCTCCGTCAGGGTGGCACGGAACGGGCCTATTCCGGCGAATACTGGGACACCACAGAAGAGGGTGTCTACACCTGCCGTGCCTGCGGTGCCGCCCTGTTCACCTCCGCCACGAAGTTCGACGCCGGCTGCGGCTGGCCGAGCTTCTATGAGCCGACCGAAGAGGACAACGTGACCTTCATCCGGGACACCTCCCTGGGCATGGAGAGGGTCGAAGTCCGCTGCGGCTCCTGCGACTCCCACCTGGGACATGTCTTCTCGGGAGAGGGATTCGGCACCCCCACTGACCAGCGCTACTGCATCAATTCGATCTCGCTGCGCTTCGACGCCAGCAGTGGTGGCGCACCCGGAGAGCCGCAGGGCTCCGGCACATCCGGCACGGCCCAGTGAAGGCCACGTTCGCCTCAGACAACACAGCCGGCGTCAGTGACGAGATCATGGCTGCTCTGCAGCGGGCCAATACGGCAGCGGCTGCGCCATACGGCGATGATGAGATCACCGCCGAGCTCACCGAGGTCGCGCGCGGCCATTTCGGGGAGCAGGCGCAGATCTGGCCGGTCTTCAACGGGACCGGCGCCAATGTCGTCGCGCTTCAGGCAGCGCTGCCCCGCTGGGGTGCGGTGATCTGCACTGAGAATTCCCATATCGCCACCGATGAAGGAGCCGCCCCGGAACGCGTCGGCTCGATCAAGCTGCTCACCCGCCGCTGCGCGGAGGCCAAGCTGACTCCAGGCGATATCGTGGCGTGTGCCTCCTCACAGGGGTTCGTCCACGCGGCTCAGCCTCTGGCCGTCTCCATCACGCAGTCCACTGAGAGCGGAACGCTCTACAGCACGCAGGAGATGGCCGCTCTCGCCGAGACGGCGCATCACTATGGGATGATCGTCCACGTCGACGGTGCCCGGCTGGCCAATGCGGCCGCCGCACTGGATGTCAGCCTGCGCGAGCTGACCTACGACGTCGGCGTCGACGTGCTCAGCCTGGGCGGGACGAAGAACGGGGCGCTGGCCGCTGAAGCCGTCGTCGTGCTGGCGCCTGAGCGGCTGTCCGGAACGGACTACATTCGCAAATACTCCATGCAGCTGGCCAGCAAGCACCGTTTCATCTCCGCTCAGCTGCTCGAGCTGCTCCGCGCGGACCTCTGGCACCGCAATGCCTCGCACGCCAATAGGCAGGCGCGCGCCCTGGGCGAAGGGCTCAGCCGCATCGAAGGCATCACGCTGCGCGGCCCGACAGTGGTCAACGCGGTCTTCGCGGAAATGCCGCAGCATGTCTTCGACGGCATCACCACCGCGTATCACTGCCATCGCTGGGACACCTCTGACGCCGGTCATCCCGTGGCGCGGCTGATGTGCGCCTGGAACACCAGCGACGACGATGTCGAGGAATTCCTTGCCATGGCCCGCGAACTCGCCTAAACCACTTATCGGCGCGCCTGGCGCACAAACGACGATCGGCTTTCTAGGCTTGGTGTGTGAAAGGATTCGCAGCAGGAGGCAGCACAGCCGGAGACACCGCCCAGATATCGCCCGGCACCTCGGGGAAGTCTGAGCCCGGGCTCGCTGCGCTGCCAGAATCCTTCCGTCATGCCCTGCGCGAGCTGCACCAAGCGACTCCACGCCGGGAAGCCCAGGTCGAAGAGATCCCCGCGCCGTCCAAGCTGGCCCCTTTTGCCGTCGCGCTGCGCGCCGAGGTCAGCTCGCGTCACGCGGCTCAGGACGCTGATCACGACGGTGCCCAGAAGCTGGAGACTCCGCCCCACCCGGTGACCAGGCTTCACCCGGCCGCGCAGGAGGAGGACACTCTGGCCACCGGGCGCTTCATCCTGCTGCATGACCCTGACGGCCACCCCACCTGGGATGGGACATTCCGGGCCGTGATCTACATCCGCGCCGAGCTCGATGCCGAGATGGCCAATGACCCACTGCTGTCCTCAGTGGCATGGACCTGGCTCAGCGACTCCCTGGCCCAGCACGGCGTCGAATACGCCCACGAGGGTGGCACCGCTACCCGCATCCTCTCCGAGAGCTTCGGCAGCCTGCAGACCCGGGCATCAAGCAACGACGTCGAGCTGCGCGCCTCGTGGACCCCGAGGGGATCAGAACTCGCAGCTCACCTCGAGGCCTGGGCCGATATGGTGTGCTCCTTCGCGGGGCTGCCTCCCCTGCCCGACGGCGTACTCGCCCTGCCGCACATCAGGAGAAACTGACGCCCGTTATGCCGGAGGATCTGCCCCCTTTGATGACTGAGCCCGAAAACGGGGTGCCCTTCGTCATCGACACCGACCGCGGGCTGGCGCGATGTGCTGACGCCCTGTCCATGGGAGAGGGTCCCGTAGCGATCGACGCCGAGCGGGCCTCGGGCTTCCGCTACGGACAGCGAGCATTCCTGGTCCAGCTCAAGCGCGAAGGCTCCGGACTGTGGCTCATTGACCCGGAAGCGTTCTCCACGCTGGCCCCGCTGCAGGACGCCCTTGGCGAGGCTGAATGGATTTTGCACGCCGCTGGGCAGGACCTCCCCTGCCTGGCGGAGGTAGGTTTGTCTCCGCACGCGCTCTTCGACACGGAGCTGGCTGCCCGGCTGGCCGGGCTGCCACGAGTCGGGCTGGGCGCCGTCGTCGAAGGGCGCTTGGGAGTCCGGCTGGCCAAGGAGCACTCAGCCGCCGACTGGTCGAGACGTCCGCTGCCGGAAGACTGGCTGCGCTATGCCGCGCTCGACGTCGATCTGCTGATCCCGCTGCGGAACAATCTCGAAGCCCTGCTGCGTGAAGACGGCAAACTCGAATGGGCTCGCGCCGAGTTCGAGCACCTGCGGGTCACCCCGACCACTGGAGCTCCTCTGGATGCGCGCTGGCGCAAGACCTCGAAGCTCAGCCGGCTGAAATCGCCGCGAAAACTGGCCATCCTGCGTGAGCTGTGGATGACCCGTGAACTATTCGCCCAGAGCAAGGACGTCGCACCTGGCCATGTCCTGCCCGACTCAGCTCTCGTCGCCGCAGCTGAGGCATCGCCCCGGACCGTACCGCAGCTGCTTTCCGTGGACGGCTTCCACGGCCGCGCCGCCAAGCGCCAGGCGCCGCGATGGCTCCACGCGATCCAAACCGGGGCGAAGACGCAGGAGCTGCCAGAGATGAGGCTCCCCGCTTCCGGACCACCAGCACCGCGGCTCTGGCGGGACCGCAACCCGCTGGCGTTCCGCCAATATCGCACAGCGCGGCAGTGGATCGCCGACCGTGCGGAAGCTCTGAACATGATGCCGGAGGTCCTGCTGACCCCTGCCGTGCTCAAAGCCGTGTGCTGGGAACCCCCTGAGAAGATCGACCTGAACACGGTGAGTGAGGCCTTGCGGAACCAGGGGGCGCGAGCCTGGCAGATCGAGCAATGCGCTGCGGTCCTCACTGTCGCTCTCCTGGACCCCGACCCGCTGGAGAGCCTCTAGAAACGTCCTTGCGCTATCCGGGCTGGCCTCATCAGTTACTCTTCAGTAGCATGAGGACTGTCACTTTGTGAGCAGGCCCTGTACGTTGCAGCGGAAGGTCGTCCATGAGCATTACGTTTCCCCAAGACCCGCAGGACTTCTCGATGTACGAGGAGTTTGCGGAGACATTCACCTCCGAAGTCGTGACGCACAGCGTCGTCACTGATCACGAGCTGCCGGAGGGTGCGGGCACTGTCGCCGTCGTCAGGCTCGACAATGGCGAGGCCAAGCGGCCCACCACGCTGGGCGCCCGGTCGCTGCTGGAGTTCGGCCGGGTCGTCGCGCATCAGCGTCAACGCGCTCAGTCCGGAGAGATCTCAGCTCTGGCGGTCACCGGCACGCCGGGTTATCTCGCCGCTGGTGCCGACCTCAGCTCGGTGAGCACACTCGACAATGCAGACTCTGCCCGGCTGATGGCGACCCTGGGGCACCAGACGTATCAGGTGCTGGAAGACTTCCCGGTACCGACATTCGCGTTCATCAACGGTGCCGCCATCGGCGGTGGCCTGGAAATCGCCCTGGCGGCGCACTACCGGACGGTCTCACGGGCAGCACGGGGCATCTCCCTGCCCGAGATCTACCTTGGCCTGATCCCGGGGTGGGGCGGCATCTACCGCCTTCCCCGGCTCATCGGTCCAGAGGCTGCGGCGCAGGTGATCTTTGCCAATGCGCTGGCCAACAATCGTCAGCTCAGTGGAGAGGACGCCTATGAGCTGGGAATAGCTGACGAGATCCACAGTGAGGCGAGCTTCGAGGAGGACTCGCTGGCGTTCGTGTCGCGTGTGCTGCGCCAGGATGGGCAGACAGTGGAGTCGCTGCGTTCGCGTCGAGAGGTCGGTGACTCTGCCGAGGACTGGGAGAAGGCAGTGGAGACTGCGCGTCGCACCGTGGCGGCACGGGTCGGCGCTGCGACGCCGGCACCGCTACGGGCCCTGGAGGTCTTCGCGGCAGGCGCCTCGCGCACTCGTGCAGAGGACCGTGAGGCGGAGGTCGACGCCTTGACGGACTTGATGATGACCGATGAATTCGCCAATACGGTCTATGCCTTCCTCGAGCTCACGCAGAAGCGTGCGCGGCGTCCCGCCGGAGTCCCGGAGGTCGAGCCACGTCAGATCGGCAGCGTCGGCGTCGTCGGTGCGGGGTTGATGGCCTCGCAACTCGCCCTGCTCTTCGCGCGGCGGCTGCGGGTTCCCGTGGTGATGACCGACATCGACCAGGAGCGCGTCGAGCGCGGTGTGGGCTGGGTGCGCACACAGGTGGAGAAGCTTGTCTCCAGGGGGCGCCTCTCCCCTGAGGATGGGGAGGAGCTGGCGGGCTTGGTGACAGGCTCCTCCTCGTACGATGCCTATGCTAACGTCGACTTCGTCATCGAGGCGGTCTTCGAGGAGCTCTCGGTCAAGCAGCAGGTCTTCGGCGCCCTTGAGGAGGTCATCTCGCCCGAGACCATCGTCGCGACGAATACCTCCTCGCTCTCTGTGCGGGGCATGTCAGCCGGCATGCGCCACCCTGAACGCGTGGTGGGGTTCCACTTCTTCAACCCTGTGGCTGCCATGCCGCTGATCGAAATCGCCCGGACCCCCGATACTGATGACACCACAGTGGCCTCAGCGTTCGCTCTGGCGGCCGGGCTGGGCAA
>DXGD01000089.1 GCA_019114115.1 Candidatus Nesterenkonia stercoripullorum | reverse complement strand
CGGTCGAGGAAGTCATGTCCGGGCTGCGCGAGGCAGACCGCGGCAGCTACGCGGCACTGTGCCGCGTCGTCGAGACGTTCGACCTCAGGGATCGGCTTCCGGAGTTCACGGTGCCGGTGCTCGCCGTCGTCGGGGGTCGTGATGCGGTCACACCGGCGGAGCAGGGCCGTCAGATCGCCGAGTCTGTCCCGTCCGGCACGCTGCGGATGATCGACGACGCCGCGCACCAGGCCGCTGTCGAGTTCCCGGACGATGTCGCCGTCTTCTTGCGCGGTGCCTTCAACGACTGAACCGCCCGATCCCATGCGGCGGACCGCACCGCCGACAGGCGCACCCGCAGGCTCGTGAAAAAAATTCAGGAAACTCCCATCCGATTCTCCAGCAGCTCCGAACATACGAGTGAGGCAGGTCACTCTCACCTGTTCGAGGGCTAAGGAAGGATAACTCAGCACTGCTCCGGAGAACGCAGGATCTGGTACCCGCGAACCGGAGACATCACGAAGTTCGCCACAGATGGGCGCGCCGAGCCGCATCAGGCCCTATCGGTCGCCCGTGAACGAGGAGTTTTCAGATGCGTAAGTCAATGTTCTTTGCCACCCCAGTGGTCGCACTCGGCCTTCTGGGCATGTCCGCAGGACCAGCCATCGCTCACGACGGCGGGGACCACGGGGGCGACCACGGCGCCGAGCACAGCGAAAGCTACACCGCCGAGGATTCATGGTCGTTCGAGGCCAGCCTGGATTCCATGAACAACAGCGGAACCACCGGTGATGTCATGGTCCACGTCGAGGGCAACGAGGCGACAGTCACCATGAACGTCGACGGCGCCGCCGAGACCTTCATGGACGGCCCGTTCCCGCACGCCCAGCACATACACTTCGGCGCTCAGGGTGTATGCCCGCCGCCTGAGGCAGACCAGGACGGCGACGGCGCGGTCAACGTCGAAGAGGGCCACCCCTTCTACGGAGCCATCGGGACCTCCCTGACCACTGAAGGCGATACCAGCCCCGACTCGGGTCTGGCCGTGGATCGCTTCCCCGGTGGCAGCAGCTACACCTATGAGCGCACTGTCGAGGTGCCCGACGACGTCCTGGCCTCCATGGCCGATGGCACAGGCGTCATCGTGGTGCACGGCGTGGACCCGGCGAACCTGAGCGAGCAAGCACAGAACGCGCAGAGCGAGCTCGATCCTGAGCTGCCTCTGGCAGCCACGCTTCCTGCTGCCTGCGGCACGCTCAACGCCTCACAGATGACCGATATGCCCGACGGCGGCGCCGACACCGGTGTGGGCACGAGCGCCGAGAACGGTACCGGCGTAGCGCTCGGCGTCGGCGGTGGCCTGCTCGCCGCAGCGGCCCTGGGTGGCGGTGCCTTCGCAGTCCGTCGCGCGGTCAAGGCCTGAGCTGTCCGGTTTCGCGCTGAAGGGATGAGGAGATGACGATGAGGGCCCATGATTCGAACGCACAACCGATGACCGGGCCCTCATCGCGTCGCCAGGGCCGCGCAGGGACCACCTGGGCGGCCCTGAGCGCGGCCGTCATCCTGGCGCTCAGCGGCTGCGCCGGGACGGGCCCCTCCACCGAGGGAGGCGGTGACGCGGGGTCGCCGGGCGTGAACGACGACGCCGTCGTCACCACGGAGGAACCTACCGCGGACGAGTCTTCCCCGCAGGACCCGACCCAAGAGGCCCACCCCGAGGATGAACAGTCAGGCGGCGAGCAGTCAGACGATGAGCAGTCAGACGACGAACAGGCCACTGAGGAATCCTCCCGCGAGGAATCACCAGCCCCCTCCGAACCCGATGACGCCCCGAGCCCCGAGGACACCCTCGACGCCTCACCGCCTGCCTCGTTCTCCATCGACTCCATCGGAGCAGGTTCAGAACTGCTCCACCTGGGGCTGCGCGAGGACGACACCCTTGAGGTCCCGCCAGGCGACCCCGGCTCCCCGGCCAGCTGGTTCACCGGCTCCCCCACGCCGGGCGAAGCCGGACCATCCGTGCTGCTCGGGCACGTCGACGATTCAGCCGGAGATCCGGGAGTCTTCGCGGACCTGCCGCAGCTGGAACCCGGCGACAGCATCGAGGTCACCCGGGAGGACGGTTCCGAGGTCGTCTTCGAGGTCACCAAGGCGGAGCAGTACGGCAAGGACGATTTCCCCACCCTGCAGGTCTACGGCAACACCGAGGGACCCGAGCTCCGGCTGATCACCTGCGACGGCTATAACCCGGACACCGGGGAATATGAAGACAACTACGTCGTCTACGCAGAGATCAGCTCGTCTGAGCAACCTTGAGAATCAGCGCATCGCCCTGACCGCCACCCCCGCAGAGACCGGCGACCCCGACGCCGCCTCCTCGCCTGCCGAGCTCCAGCGCCAGGTGCAGCACGAGCCGTGCACCCGACATGCCGACGGGATGACCGAGCGCGATCGCCCCGCCGTTGACATTCACCCGGTCCTCACCGATCCCCAGCGCCCGGGCTGAGGCCACGCCGACAGCGGCGAATGCCTCGTTGATCTCCACGACGTCGAGCTCGGAGGCCGTCAGGCCGGCTTTGTTGCAGGCCGCCTCGATCGCCCGAGCGGGCTGCAGCTGGAGGCTGGAATCGGGACCGGCGACCATGCCGTGAGCCCCGATCTCGGCGATCCAGTCGAGTCCGAGCTCGCGGGCCTTGTCCTTGGACATCACGACGAGCGCGCAGGCGCCGTCGGAAATCTGTGACGAGGAGGCCGCCGTGATCGTCCCGTCCTTCCCGAAAGCAGGTCGCAGCCCGCCCAGGGACTCCGCAGTGGCGTCACCACGGACCCCTTCGTCTCGGGACACCTCGATCGGGTCGCCCTTGCGCTGCGGGATGGAGACCGGGACGACTTCATCGGCGAAGTAGCCGGCGTCCCAGGCTGCGGCCGCACGCTGGTGCGAGGAGGCGGCGAGGGCATCCTGCTCCTCACGGCTCACCTCAGCTTCGCCAGTGTTGCAGGAGTCGGTGAGCGCCCCCATGCTCTGCGCCGTCGCCTGGTCATACAGGGCGTCATAGGCCAGTGAATCGACCAGGGCAGCATCGCCGTATTTGGTCCCTGTGCGGGAGCCACGCAGCACATGCGGGGCCTGAGACATCGACTCCATGCCCCCGGCGACGACGACCTCGGCCTCTCCCGCCCGGATGAGCTGATCCGCCGAGGCCACTGCGCTGATCCCGGAGAGGCACACCTTGTTCACGGTGATCGAGGGGACCGACGCCGGGATGCCCGCGGCCAGCGAGGCCGTACGCGCCGGGTTCTGCCCCGCCCCGGCCTGCAGCACCTGCCCCATCATCACGTAGTCCACAGCGTCTGCGGCGACCTTCGCCTTGGCCAGCGCCCCGGAAATGGCGACGGCTCCTAGCTCTGCTGCCGAGAGGCTCGACAGTGAGCCCAGCAGCTTGCCGATCGGGGTGCGAGCGCCGGAAACGATCACAGTCTCAGTGGGGGCCATAGGGGGAACTCCTCAGGTGATGCGGATTGGTGTGCCGCACTCCATTGTGCTCTATTCGTGCCTCACATCACAGCCAAGCGCGGGGCCGAAGCGCAGCCTCCTGGTTCGCGCCCGTGGGCCAAGTGCCGGGCACCGGGCCGGCCTCCGCGAGAGCGACCCAAGGGAGCGCCCGGAGAGCGCACCCAGAGAGCCTCCAATACCTCAGAACGACGAAACACACATCCCTCGTATGAGGTATCCCCTAGGCCGCCCCTCAGCTATAAGCTCGCCGCCATGTCTGGACCTCATGCGCTGGGAAGCACCCTCCGACCCGATGACCGTCGCGCCTGTAACGGCCCTCTACCGGCAACCAGCACTGACACTGGGACTGGGACTGAGGCCGGGACCGGCACTGACACCGCCGCTGGCACCGCCTGGCCCGTCGCCCGACGCCGGGGCCGCCCCGGGTATGATCGCGAGACTCTCATCCGCATCTGCGTGGAGACCTTCAACCGGCACGGTTACGAGGCCACATCGATGGGAATGCTCGGCCAAGCTCTCGGGCTGTGCAAATCCGCGATCTACCACCACGTCGACTCGAAGGAGAAGATCCTCGACACGGCGCTCGAGCGGGCGCTGACCGCTGTGGAGAGCGTGCTGGAAGGAGCCCATTGCCTAGGCCTGAGCCCTGCTCGCGAACTCGAAGAAGTCCTCGCAGGATGTGTGCATGCCGTCGACGCCTCACTGCCGCATATGACCCTGCTGATGCGGCTGCGCGGAAACTCTGAGCTCGAACGGCGTGCCATCCACCGCCGTCAGGCACTCGAACGGCGCATCTGCGAGCTGATCGCGCGCGCTCAAGCAGAAGGTGAGATCCGTGAGGACGTCGACGCCGATACGACATCCTGGATGGTGATGGGAATCATCACCTCTCTTGTCGAGTGGTACTCACCCGAACGAGTGACCTCCGTGGAGGATCTCGCCGAGAAAGTCGTGCGGATGGCGCTGGGCGGGTTCCGCCAGGCTCCCGCGCCGCCTTCACCAGGCCCTTTGATGAGGAACTGACGGGGCCCCTGAGCCGGCACTCCGGGATGACTCAGGGGCCCACATCACAGTTAGGCAAAGAAGTCTTGTGGCTGGCGCCACATAGGTCTACGGTTGCCGCATGACATCTGTTGCGTTTGTTGAAGGACTCATCCTGAGCCTCTGGATCCTCGGAGTCATCGGAGCGATCTACGCCTTCCCAATGATGCCCGCGCGGCCGGACGCCATTGCGCTCATCGGCTTCGCGGTCATGGTGCCGTTCATCGGCTCCGTGGTCGCCATCGGTAGCGCCGTCTGGCTCACTGCGCATCGCCATGAGAAGCGCGCGCTGCACGAGCGACGTCGTACTCAGTTCAGTCCTCACGCCCACTGAGGCATACGGAGGCGCAGAGTGCGGCAGTGAGGGCGACTGCCGCCAGATCCCTGACTGCAGTGGACACTTCGACTGACCGGGTGCTCCTCCGCGCAGCCTCGTGCCGTCAGGGCTCCTGCTCTTAGGGCCCCTGTTCCAGGCCCCTACTCTTCGACGTCGCCCAGAGCACGCTCGAGGCGCTCCACTTTTCCGTCGATCTCGCCGTCGTGACCGGGGCGGATATCCGCTTTGACGACAAGAGAGACACGCGGTCCGAACTGCGCCACGGCTTCCGTCGCGCGCTTCACGACGTCGAAGACCTCGTCCCAGGTGCCTTCGATCTCGGTGAACATACTGGTGGTCCGGTTGGGCAGGCCCGATTCGCGGACCACGCGCACGGCGGCCGCCACCGCTTCATGGACGGAACCGTCGTCGTGGCCGGAACCCGAGGGTGAGACGGAAAATGCTGCAAGCATGATGGCTCCTTCACTAGCCGGCTGGTCCCGGACGCACTGGGCCCTCGGGAGCAGCACCCTGTCGTGAGTCCTCAGCGTCGCATGCTGCTGACATGAGGTCAATCACATCGTAGGCTACACTGCGGTGACACTCGCCACTCGATGATGAGGAGACTTCACGATGCCAGAGCACCCCGATACGGAATCGTCACGGCCGGAACCAGCCGTGGACGGCGACTCCGCCGGCAGCGATCAGACGGGGAAAGCCGCGGCCAAGACGTCGTCGAACGGGGCGCTGCTCGCCACCGTAATGAGGCCGCTGAACTCGCTCGTCGAACGGTTCATCCCCTCGGCGCTGGTCTTCGCCATCGTGCTGACCTTCATCGTGGCCTTCATGGCGCTGGTCCTGACCGATGCGGGGCCGGTCCAGATCGTCGAGGAGTGGGGCATCGGCCTGTCCGGGCTGCTGGACTTCATCACCCAGATGGCCCTGATCCTGTTCCTCGGCTACATCCTGGCCACGACCCGCCCAGTACGCAAGCTGCTGAACCGCCTGGGATCCGTGCCGAAGACGCCCATGCAGGCCTATCTCTTCGTCTTCCTTGTCGCCGCCTGCGCTTCGCTGATCACCTGGGGCCTGGGACTCGTGGTAGGCGGACTGCTGGCCCGCGAGGTGGCCTACGCCTTCCGGGTCAGGGAGGTGCCCGTCCACTTCCCCATGCTCGTGGCCTCGGGCTTCGCCGGCTTCGTGGTCTGGCACATGGGGTACTCCGCCTCGGGTCCGCTGACAGCGGCCACGCCGGACTCCTTCATCGCCGAGCAGCTCGGAGACACGATCGGCATCGGCCGAACGATCTTCGCCACCTGGAACCTCATCGCGATCCTGGTCACCATCGTCGTGGTCGCCCTGGCCCTGTACCTGATCGCTCCCCGGAATGACCGCAGCGTGGTCCCCTTGAGCATCGACGCCCGCGAAGCCGAGGTCAGCGTCGACGACGACGTCGTCACTCCCGCTGACCGCGTCGACGCCTCACGGATCCCGACGCTGGCGGTCGGCGTGCTGCTGGTGACCTACCTCGTGATCCACTTCGCGACGACGGGCGGGCTCACACTGGACATCGTGAACTGGAGCTTCCTGGCGCTGATCATGCTGTTAGTGCGCAACCCCTTCGAGCTCATCGCCCTGACGAAGAATGCCGCAAGCAACGTCGGCGAGATCCTGCTGCAGTTCCCGCTCTACGCCGGGATTCTGGGGATCATGGCAGGCACCGGCCTGATCGCTGTGCTCTCTGAGGCGTTCATCACGATCTCGACGCCGGAGACCTTCGGGCTGTGGTCCTTCCTCTCCGCCGGGCTGGTCAACTTCTTCGTGCCATCCGGCGGCGGGCAGATCGCCGTCCAGGCGCCGATCCTGCTGGACGCGGCCGAAGCGCTCGGCATCGATCCCGCGGTGCCGATCATGGCCGTGGCCTACGGCGACCAGTGGACCAATATGATCCAGCCCTTCTGGGCGCTGCCCCTGCTGGCGATCGCGGGACTGAAGATGCGCGACATCCTCAGCTACACCACCATCGTGCTGGTCGCATCGGGCCTCGTCTTCGGTGCGACGATGCTCCTGGTCTCGCTGTGAGCCTGCGGATCAGCGCAACACGACAGTGCCCTGCGATCCGTCGATCCCTACCCGCTGCCCGTTCTCGAACAGCCGGGTGGCATCCCGTACGCTCATCACAGCCGGTATGCCGAGCTCGCGTGCCGTCACGGCTCCGTGCGAGAGCGCACCCCCGCTCTCGGTGATCACCCCGGCTGCCTGATAGAAGAGGGCCGTCCAGGCCGGGTTGGTCGTGCGCGCCACCAGGATCGAGCCCGCAGGGAAGAGCGGGAAGTCCTCCGGACTGTGGACCACGAACACCTCAGCTTCGACCTGTCCGGGGCTGCCGGCGGTTCCGCGCAGATCCGAACCGTCGCCTGGTGCTGCGGCGCCCGCGGGGGACTCGCCATAGACCCAGCCCGGATCGGATGCCGCGGCCGACTGGTAGGCGCGCTTCGCCTCGTAGGCCTGCGGGCGCAAAGTGGTCAGGGCGGATTCAGAACCGTCGCGCACCGCGCTGTCCAGCGCGTCGACGTGCAGGAAGTATACGTCTGAGTGCTCCTCGAGCACTCCGCGATCCACGAGACGGCGGCCCAGGGCGCGCAGCCCCCGGCGCAGCGGGATGGTCAGCCGGGTGGTCTGATAGTGCTCGAGATCGTCGAGTGCAGTGTAGGTGCGCGCCAGCCGGATCACCTCCTGCACGAAATAGCGCAGATCGTCGGGAACGGCATCCAGCACCTGCCGCTCGGCTTCCGCCTGCGCCGCACGCAGCTGATTGGCCGAGGCTCTCTCCTCCCGCTCGCTGTGAGCCAGTCCCCGGATCTGGTCCAGGATGATGTGCGGGGCCTCCAGCCAGGTCGGGTGATAGGCGTCGAAATCCAGCTCGCGGTGCCCGTGACGGAGGAGGAAGGCGTCGAGCTCGGCGACGAATCCGGGAAACTCCTCCCTCAGCTCCTGCACGCGCCCTTCTGCGCTGGGTGCGGCATCGAGCCACTGCATCAGGGCGGGGGCTGAGCGGACCTGCTGGGAGAGCTCCCACAGCTCCGCGTTGACCTGCCCCGTCTTGGTATCGGTCTGCGCCAGCAGCTGATCGAAGGTCTGCTGCGCCCGCTCCGGCGGCATGCCCATGCCCAGGAGCCTGAGCAAGCCCGCGTAGAGCGTGCGCTGGGTGAGCGAGATGGCGATGTTGGGCAGGAAATAGGTGGTGCCGAGATCGTTGATCTCCAGGACGTGGTCCCAGACCTCTTCGATGCTCTTGTCCTCGAGCGGCTCTGCGGAGAGGCGCCCGATCCCCATGAGATAGGTGTCGAGGTCCCTCATCCACTGCACCGGGAGATCCTGCACCCAGGCGTACCGGCGGGCGATCTCGGGCAGCGCCTCGCGAATGCTCTCCACATCGCGGAACATGCTCACCGGGAGCCTGCCGCTGTAGAGCTCCACGGCCGTCTGATTGCCGTAGATGTAGTAGTCGCGCATCGCGAACCAGGTGTCCCCGAAGGGAGGAAGGTCCATCAGCGCAAAACTGTGCCGGAGCGAATCGTGGAAGCCGGCCTCCACCAGATCCCAGGTCAGAGGCGTCACCGCGTGCGGGAAGCGCTCCGCTGACTCATCGCGGGTCCAGCGGGGCGCGACCCTGGTGACCGGCCGCGACTGCAGGAGGAACAGCTCGCCGTCGCTGATAGCCCACTCGATGTCCTGGGGGAACCCGAAATGGTCCTCCGCCCGCACGGCCAGCCGGGCGACGTCGGCCCTGCGGTCACCGTCGACGGCGGCGCGTGACGCCTGGCCGGGCTCCATCTCGACCTCTTGCGTGCCCCCGTCCTCGGCGAGGACCAGCGCGTTCGGCTTGTGCGCGATCGTGACCTCCCGCTCCCCGTCGCCGTCCCGGCTCAGCAGATACT
>DXGD01000088.1 GCA_019114115.1 Candidatus Nesterenkonia stercoripullorum | reverse complement strand
TCGCCGTCACTCGTCCGACGCCGGGCAGAGCCTCGAGAAGCTCGATGGTCTTCAGCCGCGCCACCGCCTCAGAATCGCCAGCCCTTTTCAGCACTTCAGGAAAATCAATTTTTCCTATACTGAAATCCTTTTTTAGCTGAGCCCTCTCCACGCGGGCATCCAGCGCTTTCTTCCGCGCAGCGTCGCGCTCTTCCGTCGTTAATTCCCGCAATGCCAACAGTCCACTCCTGACGTCATGGTGCCATGCGCCCGAAGCCTGCCTCCCAGCGCATCGCACCGCCTACCACGTACCGAGAATCTAACCCGAATATTGGCGAAGGGCAATAGATGACAGCTGAAGTGCAATTTCTGAAAGTTCATTCAGGAAACATCATCACGGGCCCGGTCGATCGCATCGACCAAACCCGCGCGCTGCGGCCCCTGAACCAGAATCGCCCGCGAGGAGTTCACCAGAACTTGGTGGTCGAAAGCAGAGCCGAAGCCTTCGCGCAGGTCAGCAACTGAGGCGCCTTGGGCGCCGTATCCCGGAGCAAGCAACGGCGGCAGTCCGCGCGTCAGGTCAACCTCGGCCTGCTGCGCGGTCGACGCCGTCGTCGCGCCGACGACGAGCCCGATATGACCCAGCGCTGGATGTGACACATCTCTCACATTATGGCCTTCGCGACGCTCGATATTACGCCTCGCAGCGGCCTCGGCGATCTGTCCCGCGACCGAACGATCGCCCCGCCGCGCCAGCTGCACCTCTCCCCCTTCAGGGTTCGACGTCAGCGCGAGCACGAACAGACCTGCCCCGTAGGCTTCGGCAGCTTCTATGGCCGGTCCCAGCGACCCGAAGCCCAGGAACGGGCTTACGGTGAGGGCGTCCGCTGCGAACTCGCTCTCAGGGTGGAGCCATGCATGGGCGTAGGCAGCCATGGTCGAGCCGATATCGCCGCGCTTGGCATCGGAGATCACCAGCAGCCCGGCCTCCCGAGCCGAGCGCTGGACAGCGGCGAGCGCTTCCATCCCGGCGACGCCGTACCGCTCGAAGAAGGCCACCTGGGGTTTGACGACACCGACTCTGCCCGCGGCAGCCTCGACGACGGCCTCCCCGAAGCGGCGAACGCCTCCGCCAGTCTCAGGGAGACCCCACTGAGCCAGCAGGTCCGGATGCGGGTCGATGCCCACGCACAGGCGCCCGTGGCGGACCATCGTCTCCTGCAGGCGCGCCCCGAAGTCGAGGACCTCAGACATGCGCGTCTCGCTTCTGGGCAGCCAGCCGAAGGCGCTCTGCATGATCCTGCAGCGACGTCACCGACCAGCTGAACTGGCGCACCGCCTCGATGGCCTGCACTGCCGCGCCGAACTCGGCCACCGTGGTGATGACAGGTGTGCCGATCGAGGTGGCAGCCGCGCGGATCTCGTACCCGTCGCTGCGCGCGTCCCCACCTGAGGGGGTGTTGATGATCAGATCGATCTCTCCCCCCTCGACGAGGTCGAGGATGTTTCCGCTGCCCTGCGGAACGTCGGTGATCTTCTGCACTGTCGTGGCCTCCACCCCATTGCGGCGCAGGACATCGGCGGTGCCGCCGGTGGAGACCACCGAGAAGCCCAGGTCCATCAGCCGCTTGACCGGCATGATGATGGCTCGCTTATCCCGGTTTGCCACGGAGACGAAGACCGTGCCGGAGGTCGGCAGCGGATTGTTCGCGGCAAGCTGCGACTTCGCGAAGGCGGTATCGAAGTGCTTGTCGATCCCCATGACCTCGCCGGTGGAACGCATTTCGGGGCCCAGCAGAGAGTCCACCACGCGCCCCTGAGGGGTGCGGAACCGCGCGAAGGGCAGCACAGCCTCTTTGACGGCCACTGGAGCCCCGGGGGGCAGCATGGACCCGTCCCCGGCTGCCGGAAGCAGGCCCGCGAGCGCGTGGCCCGAGCCCTCCCGCAGCTCCGCGATGCCGACGCCGGTGCCGATATGCGCTGCCGCTTTGGCCAGCTGCACTCCCGTGGCCTTCGAGACGAAGGGCACCGTGCGGGAGGCACGCGGATTGGCTTCGATCACGTAGAGCACGTCCGAGGCTACGGCGAACTGGATGTTGATCAGACCACGAACGCCCACTCCGGAGGCGATCCCCAGCGTCGCCTCGCGCACCCGGTCCAGCACATCAGGTCCCAGCGTGATCGGAGGCAGGACGCACGCGGAGTCGCCGGAATGGATGCCGGCCTCTTCGATGTGCTCCATCACCCCGCCGAGGTACAGCTCTTCGCCGTCGTAGAGGGCGTCGACGTCGACCTCTATGGCGTCCTCCAGGAAGCGGTCCACCAGCACCGGATGCTCCGGTGTCACCTCGGTGGCATGGGCGATGTACCGGGCCAGGCCGGGCTCGTCATAGACGATCTCCATGCCGCGCCCGCCCAGCACATACGAGGGGCGCACCAGCACGGGGTATCCGATGCTGTCGGCTACCCGCTTCGCGTCCTCGAAGCTGACGGCGGTGCCGTTCTTCGGCGCGATCAGCTCCGCGCTCTGCAGCACCTGATCGAACTGGCCGCGGTGCTCGGCCAGGTCGATCGCCTCCGGGCTGGTTCCCAGGATCCGCACGCCGGCCGCGGCGAGCTCATGGGCGAGCTTCAGCGGGGTCTGGCCGCCCAGCTGGACGAAGACGCCGTGGACTCCCCCGGTGCGCTCCTCGGCAGCGATGACCTCCAGCACGTCCTCCAGTGTGAGGGGCTCGAAGTACAGCCGGGTCGAGACGTCGTAGTCAGTGGAGACCGTCTCGGGGTTGCAGTTGATCATGACCGTCTCGTACCCGGCCTCGCGCAGTGCCATCGTGGCGTGGACGCAGGAGTAGTCGAATTCAATCCCCTGGCCGATCCGGTTGGGCCCGGACCCGAGGATGATCACCGAGGGCTGCTCGTGCTCGGCGATCTCATCTTCCATGTCATAGGCCGAATAGTGGTACGGCGTGTACGCCTCGAACTCCGCTGCGCAGGTGTCCACCGTCTTGTAGACCGGGCGAATGCCCAGCGCGTGGCGGACTCCGCGCACCACGGCCGGGTCCATATGCCGCAGATCGCCGATCTGGGCATCGGAAAAGCCGTGCCGCTTGGCTCTGCGTAATGTAGCGACGTCGAGCTCCGCCGCCCCCCGCACCTGCGCCGCCACTTCGTTGATCAGCTCGAGCTGATCCAGGTACCACGGGTCGATGCCGGTGATGCGGTGCACCTCATCGAGGGGCGCGCCGCCCAGCAGCGCACTCTGGACCTGGTAGATCCGCTCCGTGGTCGCCGTCGCCATCGCCTCCAGCGCATCGGCGCGCTCCTGCTCCTGCACCGGGGCGAAGCTGAACTCACTGCCGCGCTGCTCCAGCGAACGCATGGCCTTCTGCAGAGCCTCGGTGAAATTGCGCCCGATGGCCATGGCCTCGCCCACGGATTTCATCGTCGTCGTCAGTGTGGGATCGGCTGCGGGGAACTTCTCGAAGGCGAAGCGCGGCACTTTGACCACGACATAGTCCAGTGTCGGCTCGAAGCTGGCCGGCGTCTTCCGCGTAATGTCATTCGGGATCTCGTCGAGGGTGTACCCCACGGCGAGCTTCGTGGCGATCTTGGCGATCGCGAAGCCTGTGGCCTTCGAGGCCAGCGCCGAGGACCGGGACACGCGCGGATTCATCTCGATGACGACGACCCGTCCGCTGACCGGGTCCACCGCG
>DXGD01000087.1 GCA_019114115.1 Candidatus Nesterenkonia stercoripullorum | reverse complement strand
CCAGTTCGTGAAGAGCGCGCGGGCACGGAACAAGATCCGGCAGTGGTTCTCCAAGGAACGCCGTGAGGAATCGATCGAGCGTGGCAAGGAAGCCCTGACCAAGGCCATCCGGAGGTCCAACCTTCCCCTGCAGAAGGTGATGAACCCAGATGTGCTGACCGAAGTGGCAGACCGGCTGCACTACACCGACCTCTCCGGGCTCTACGCGGGCGTCGGGGAGGACCATGTCTCCACCCAGAACGTCATCGAGCACCTGGGCGCACTGTTCGACACGGAAGAGGAAGAGTCGGAGGAACTCGATACCACGCCGATCACATCGGCTCCTTCGGCCCCCAGCCAGTATGGCGATGCAGGAGTGGTGGTCCCGGGGGCGGGAAACGTGCTGGCGAAGCTGGCTCGCTGCTGCACCCCAGTGCCTCCTGATGAGATCGAGGGCTTCGTGACCCGGGGCCAGGGCATCTCGGTGCACCGGGCAGACTGCCGCAATGTTCAGCAGCTGCGCGACCAGCCTGGCCGTCTGATCGAGGTGGAGTGGGCCCCGACAAAATCTTCGGTCTTCCTCGTCGAGATCCAGGTGGAGGCGCTGGACAGGAAATCCTTGCTCTCCGATGTCACGCACGTGCTCTCTGAGTCCCATGTGAATATCCTCTCGGCCAGTGTCCAGACCTCACGTGAACGGGTGGCGATTTCGCGTTTCTCCTTTGAGATGGGGGATCCGAAGTACCTGAACCATGTGCTGAACTCCGTACGCCGTATCGACGGCGTCTATGATGTCTACCGCACCGTGGGGAAACGCCGCGAAGTGCACTGAGCCAGCAGCTGCACCAATGCCGCGGCCCGGGCGGGTTCGCATGGAAAGGGAGACCTGTCCCCGGACAGGATCTCCTGCACGAGGCCCGGCTCCACTGTGGTGTGTGTGGTGAGCCGGCGCAGCGTGGCCTGACGGTGCTGGAGGGCGACATCGCCGGCGGGAGCGGCACCGGCAGACTGGCCGAGGCGCCCCCCGGGGCGCGCGTGATCCTGGGGCCGGGAGATCAGCGTATCGAGAGGCACACGGCTGGCTTCACAGCCTCTGCCGACGAGCAGGTCTGCCGCGGTGCGAGCCGGAGACGTCAGCGCCACGCCCTCGAGGCGATGGACATGGGATCGGCCCAGCGGTATCTGATGGATACGCCACTGGACCCCGTGCTTCGTGTGCCGCCGGTACACGCCCTCGGTGATCACGTGCAGACGGCGCGGCTCCGTGCCGCCGGCATAGATCCAGACAGCCGTCTCACCACTGATGGCTCCGACCTGACGCAAGGTCGGCGACAGCAGCTGATGCAGCGCCTGAGCCCGTAGCCCGGGAGCGTTGTCCACAGTGACCGGCGCGTAGAGGTCCGCGACGACGCGCTGGAGCACACCATCTATGACAAGCACGTCGAGCTCCGCGGCTGAGACTTGGGGCCCCGGGCGGAAAAACCTGAGCACGGGTGCTGACCCGAGCCGTGACGTTGTGAGAACCGGGCCCTGCGGCGGCGCCGTGGACTGTGGCGAGGTCTGCCCAGCGGTACTGCGGTCAGCGAGTGCAGAAGCGGAATGCATGCATTCCAGCATGAGGCGTGTCTACGCGGCCTACCAGGTCTGGCGCGCAGCGTGTGGAGAAGCCCCGGCCCCGGCTCAGCCCTGTGAACTGTGGGGCAGAACCGGGGTCCCCGGCTCACGCCCCTGTGCTCTGCGGATTTCGAGTGCGTGATGCAGGATCTCGACGGCGGCCGCCTGGTCGATGTCCTCTTTCTGCTGCCGGGCGTCTCGACCGGAGGCTCTCATCTTGGCCGAGGCCGAGACAGTGGAGAGACGCTCATCGACCAGATGCACATCGGCTGCCAGCTGCGCTTCCGCCAGCGATGAAGCCAGCTCACGGGCATAGGCCTGAGCCTTCGACGTCGAGGGTGTCTCTTTGCCCGAGAGGGACAACGGCAGACCGACGTACACGATGACAGCCCCACGATCGGCTGCCATCTTCAGCAGCATGCGGATGTCCGAGCTACGATTGTGGTCGCGGCGCAGCGTCATCACTGGCGTGGCCACCAGGGCGTCCGGGTCGGAGACAGCGACCCCCACCCGGACGTCACCGACATCGACGGCCAGCCGGACGCCGGCGCGCCCTGAGACGCCCCCAGACCCCGGGCCCCCGGCTACACTGCCGGCGTCCTCTTGGGAGTGCTCAGCCACGAGCGCCGACTTCGCGCAGTACGCCGGCAAGAGCATCGCCGATCTTTGCCGTGTCCTGACCGCCGCCCTGGGCGATGTCCGGCTTGCCGCCGCCTCCGCCGCCCAGCACTGCGCAGGCGCTCTTGACCAGTGCACCGGCCGAGCAGCCGGCTTCCCGGGCAGCTTCTGTGGTGGCCACCACGATCACAGGACGCCCCTTGGCCTCACCCGCGACCGCGACGACGGCGGCCCTGGAGCCGAACCTGCCCCGCAGATCCAGGGTCAGGGATCGGACGTCGTCGGCGGAGGCGACGGCGCCGGCATCGTGCGTCAGCACGGAGACGCCGTCGACATCGACTGCCTTCTCCAGCAGCTGGCCAGCCTGGGCGCGCAGGGTCTCGCTACGGAGCTTCTCCAGCTCGCGCTCAGTCTCCTTGAGCTTGGCCAGAGTTCCGGCCACCCTGTCCTGGACCTGGTCAGCGGGCACCTTGAGCATCTCGGTCAGCTGATTGACCAGTGTCCGCTCCGCGGCGAAGTGGGAGAAGGCATCCATGCCGACCAGTGCTTCGACACGGCGGTTTCCGGAGCCTACGGAGGCTTCGCTCAGCAGGGCTAGCGTGCCGATCTCGGCCGTGGAAGCGACGTGGGTGCCGCCGCACAGCTCCCGTGACCACGGCCCGTTCATCTCCACGACCCGCACGTCGTCGCCGTACTTCTCGCCGAAGAGCATCATCGCGCCCATGGCCTGGGCGTCATCGAACGACATCACCCGGGTCAGCACCTCGTAGTTGTCCCGGATCGCGAGATTCGAAGCCTCCTCCAGCTCTGCACGGGCGGCCGGGCTCATGGCATCTTCGGAGGTGAAGTCGAATCGAAGATAGCCTTCCTTGTTGAAAGAGCCTGCCTGTACGGCCTCGGGGCCGAGGATGTCATGCAGTGCGGCATGGATGATGTGCGTGGCTGAGTGGGCGCGCTGTGCATCCAGCCGGCGCGGGACGTTGATAGCGCCGAGCACGTCGGCGCCCGCGGGCACTTCACCGGAGACGACCTTGGCGCGGTGCACGTGCAGCCCGCCCACCGGGGACTGCACATCGCTGACCTCCAGGGTGAACCCGTCACCGGTGATGGTTCCGGTATCGGCGGCCTGCCCGCCGGACTCGGCGTAGAAAGGTGTGGCGTCAAGGACGATCTCGACGTCAGTGCCCTCAGCGGCACGGTCCTGGAGCTCCCCGTTGACGACGAGCCCGCGGACTGTCGAGCCCACACTGTGCTCGGTGTAGCCCTTGAATTCGGTCGGACCTGAGCTGCGCAGCTGCCGGTACACCTCGGTATTGGCGTGGCCGGTCTTCTTCCCCTTGGCGTCAGCGCGGGCGCGTTCGCGCTGCTCGGTCATGAGCTCCCGGAACTTCGACTCATCCACGCTGACGCCGGCCTCAGCGGCCATCTCCAGCGTGAGGTCGATCGGGAAGCCGTAGGTGTCGTGGAGCGCGAAGGCGTCGTCGCCGGTGAGAGGGGCCTGGTTGGTCTGTGCCGAGGCCACGGCGCTGTGCAGCTTCGCGGTGCCGGCGCTGATAGTGCGCAGGAAGGCCTGCTCCTCTTTCACCGCAACCCGGTGGATCGTCTCGAAATCAGTCTCGACTTCGGGGTACACACCTTTCATGGCATCCCGGGAAACGCTGATGAGCTCGCCGAACACCGGGCGTTCTACGCCCATCAGCCGCAGCCCGAGCACGACGCGGCGAATGAGCCGGCGCAGGACGAACCCGCCAGCCTCATTCGACGGGCGCACCCCGTCGGAGATCAGCATCAAGGCGCTGCGGACATGATCAGCGATCATGCGCAAGCGCACGTCAGTGGGATGCTGAGGGTCGGAGGGGTCCTCAGTCGAGGTGTAGGTGACACCGGCGAGCTCTGCTGCCCGGTCCAGTACCGGACGGACCTGGTCGGTCTCATACATGTTCTCGACGCCCTGCAGCACCATGGCCAGGCGCTCGAGGCCGAGACCGGTGTCGATGTTCTTGTTCTCCAGCGGCCGGTCGATCTCGAACTCGGTCTTGGAGTGCACCGCTTTGAGGAGATCCTGCATGAACACGAGGTTCCAGATCTCGATGTAGCGGGTCTCGTCCACTTCAGGGCCCCCGGTCGCACCGTATTCGGGGCCACGATCGTAGTAGATCTCGGAGCAGGGGCCGCCGGGGCCTGGCTGGCCGGTGTTCCAGTAGTTGTCCTCGGCACCGAAGCGCTGGATCCGCTCTTCTGGCACGCCGACGACGTCGGCCCAGAGTGCGTAGGCGTCGTCGTCGTCCTGGTAGACAGTGACCCACAGCCGATCGGGATCGAGGCCGTAGCCCCGTACCGGGTCCCCGTCAGTGGGGGAGGTCAGCAGTTCCCAGGCCATGGGGATGGCCAGTTCCTTGAAGTAGTCGCCGAAGGAGAAGTTCCCGCACATCTGGAAGAAGGTGCCGTGCCGGGCGGTCTTGCCGACCTCCTCGATATCAGCTGTACGGATGCACTTCTGCACTGTGGCGGCCCGTGCGTACGGAGCCTCCTCAGTGCCCATGAAATAGGGGATGAACGGCACCATCCCGGCGATAGTGAACAGCAGCGAGGGCTCCGGGGAGACCAGCGACGCCGAGGGGACCCGCTCGTGTCCCTTCTGCGCGAAGTAGTCGTACCAGGTCCGCGTGATGTCCTCGGTCTTCATGGGTGGCGTGTCCTTCGGTGATGGGTGGGGCAGACGACACAGCCCGCCGCCCACGATTCCTGATCAGGAGATCGCGGTGCGGCGGGCTGGCAAGTAGGTGCGTGAAGCACCGTCGTGTCGAGGGGTCAGCGAGCGTAGTACTCGACGACGAGCTGTTCCTCGCAAGTGACCGGGACCTCTTCGCGCTTCGGCGCGCGCGAGAGAGTCGCCTGCAGCTTCTCGATCTCCACTGTCAGGTAGCCCGGAACCGCGGGCAGCACATCCTGGTGCGTGCCGGCTGCTGCGATCTGGAACGGCTCGAAGGACTCCGAGCGCTCGTGCACGTGAACCATCTGCCCGGGCTTCACGCGGAAGGAGGGGCGGTCGACGCGCTTGCCGTTGACCAGGATGTGGCGGTGCACCACGAACTGCCGTGCCTGGGCGATGGTCCGGGCGAAGCCGGCGCGCAGGACGACGGCGTCCAGCCGCGATTCGAGCAGCTCGATCAGGATCTGACCGGTCAGCCCATCGCGACGCTTGGCCTCTTCGAAGTAGCGGATCATCTGCGCCTCGCGAATGCCGTACTGGGCACGTAGACGCTGCTTCTCACGCAGTCGGACGGCGTAGTCCGAGTCCGCCTTGCGACGGGTGCGCCCATGCTGGCCGGGGCCATAGGGGCGACGGTCGAGGTACTTCTGAGCCTTGGGCGTCAGCGCGATGCCCAGGGCTCGCGAGGCCTTCACCGTACGGCGGCCCCGCAGGGGAGTGGTAGGCATGAATAGTGCCTTTCTTCAATATGTCGGCATCCTGTTGATTACTGCCCGTGGTACCGCCTGGACGTGGCGAGGCTGACCTCGCCGTCCTATGACTGCCCCCGTGATGTCACGAGGCGAGCAGGTCCTGGCCTCCGGGCCCTCATCCGGAGAGCGTGAGCAGCCGAAGTGCTCACCTCACTGCGACATCACCTCAACACAAGACGATATCCGCACCCATGACGGGAGCGGATACCTGTTCGAGAGATCACCGTGCGCGGCGCGAAGCCGCCGGAGATGCCTGCCAGACAGTCGATTAGTCTAGCACGCACACGACGTGCTGTCGCGCCGCAGGCCGCCAGTCATCAGCCGCGCATCGCTTTGCGGTCCGGACGCAGGCGGTAGGGGTCCACGCCCTTCGGGATCGGAGCTCGCGTGATGGGCAGTGCCGCGAGGCGCTTCTCCACGGCACTGACCTCATGCTTGGTGAGCGTCTTGTCCAGCTTCTTGATGCGCTTGGTGAGTTTGGGAAGCGGCACCTGGTCATTGCCCCGTCCTGCTTCAATCACGTGGATGGGCACCCCGGTGTCCTTCAGGATCGGGCTGAAGCGCTTGCGGGTCTTCTGCACCATCCGTCCCACACGCTGGGACGGACCTTCGGTCACCAGGATCAGCCCGGGGCGCCCGAC
>DXGD01000086.1 GCA_019114115.1 Candidatus Nesterenkonia stercoripullorum | reverse complement strand
CTACGATGCGGTCCTGGCTGATCATACCGCCCCCGGGGGCACCGAGCAGAGCACGGGAGTCCACTGACTCCTCGCGGTTGTCCCCCATGACCCACATCCTCCCAGGCGGGACTTCCACCTCGAAGGGAGTCCGTGAGGCAGGAGATGACGCGGTGGCAGGCTCAGACAGGTACGGCTCCGCCACTGGAGAATCATTGACCACCAGGCGGCCCTCCGCATCGCAGCAGGAGACCTTGTCACCGCCGACGCCGATGACGCGCTTCACGTAGGTCTGTGGCGGCGCACCGATCCCGAACCAATGGCCCACCTGCCGCGCTACGTGGGACAGCGTGGAGCCTTGCTCCTCGTAGGGAGCGAAAGAGCCGGTCCCATCAAAGACCACGATGTCGCCAGCGGCCGCGCCGCCCTCACCTGGATACCGCTTATCGACGACGATCCGCTCAGCGTCAGCCAAAGTCGGCGACATGGAGACCTGATGGACAGTGTAGACGTCCGCAACGAACACCCTGACGCCGGTGAGGATCACGAGGGCTGCGAGCAGAGCGATGACGCTGCGACGCAACCAGCCCCGTCCGGGCCACCACGTGACGGAACCCCGAGCACCGGGCGTTTCCGCCGCAGGCTCAGGGTTCCGATCACCATGGGTCACAGCGCGATTCTCCTGATGGTGGAGGCCAAGCCGGATGAGACGTTCAGGAAGCTGCTTCCTCGACGTTCTTATCCTTCTGGCGGGCAATCGCTGAGGTGCGCTTCTCCGGAATGCGGGCAGCCTTACCGTGCCGATCGCGCATGTAGTAGAGCTTGGCGCGACGGACGTCGCCGCGTGCCACTATCTCGATCTTCTCCAGCACTGGGGAGTGCACCGGGAAGGTACGCTCCACGCCGACGCCGAATGTCACCTTGCGCACGGTGAAGGTCTCACCGACGCCGCGACCCTGGCGGCCCAGGACATAGCCCTTGAACACCTGGACACGGCTGGTCTTGCCCTCGATGATGTTCACGTGGACGTTGACAGTGTCCCCGGGCGCGAAGTCCGGGACGTCGTCGCGCAGGCTGTCCGAATCGATGAAATCGAGTGTATGCATTGAGTGCTCCTCACGGCGTCCGCCATAGGTCGTTCACCGTCACGTACTGGACCGCGGTCCCCTGGCCCCTGGAGGGCGCAGGCAGGTGAGACCCTGAAAGGGCCGCGGACGCATGCTGTGTTGACCGATCCGGGACTCGGGCCAGGACCGGCGGCCTCATTGTTGATGGACATCCCCTATGGCAGATCTATCCACCCAACAGGCACAAGGCTCTATTTTAGGGGAATCAGGCCCGGTTCGCCAGATGGGACCCTAGGCGTGTCCTGTGCTTCCGGACTCGTCTGCTGCGTCCGGGCCACCATGGCGGCTCTGGGTGTACCGGGCATAGAGGTCGGGACGCACCCGACGGGTGCGCTGGAGGCTCTGATCCTGTCGCCACTGGGCAATCCGTGCGTGGTCGCCGGAGAGCAGAGTCGCAGGCACTTCACGGCCTCTCCAGGTGGCCGGCTTGGTGTAGACCGGATACTCCAGGAGGCCGCTGGCGTGCGACTCCTCCACCAGGGAGTCCGGGTTGCCGACGACACCCGGGATGAGCCGGGTGATGGCCTCGATCATGGCGATCGCGGCGACTTCACCGCCGTTGAGCACGTAGTCCCCGATGCTGAGAGGGCGGACGTCGAAGTCGTCTTCCGCCCAGTCGAAGACCCTGTGGTCGATGCCTTCATAGCGGCCGCAGGCGAATATCAGATGATCCGCGGCGGCGAGGTCGGCGGCATGGCGCTGCGTGAAGACCTCCCCAGCAGGCGTCGGGAGGATGAGCACAGGCCGCGTCGGGCGTGATTCACCAGATGCCGGTTCCGCCGCGCTGTGACGACGTCGCACGTGGTCCAGGGCCTGCGCCCACGGCTCAGGTTTCATGACCATTCCCGCACCGCCGCCCACGGGAGTGTCGTCCACGCGATGGTGCTTGTCCCACGCGAAATCGCGGAGGAAGGTCGTCTCGAAGCGCAGCAGATCCTGCTCCATGGCTTTGCCGATCAACGACAGCCGCAGCGGCTCGAAATAGTCTGGGAAAAGGGTGACGGCGTCTATTCTCATGGACTGGTCTGCCTCCGGCCTAGAACAGGCCTTCAGGCGGGGTCAGCACAATGCGGCGCCCCTCCATGTCGATCTGAGGGACCAGTTCGGAGACGAAGGGCACCAGCACGTCGTCTCCGTGGGCCGGCGTGACCGACAGCAGGTCCTGGGCGGCCCCGGGGAGCAGCTCTGCCACAGTCCCGAGCACGTGGCCGTGGCCATCGACGCACGTAAAGCCTTCGAGATCGTGGCTGTAATACTCGTCGGCATCGTCTGGCTCCCCAGCGGTGTCGACGAAGAGCATGTGATTGCGCAGCTCTTCGGCTGCATTGCGGTCGGTGGCCTCTTCGAAGCGGAGCAAGCAGATCGCCTTGTTCCAGCGCTGCGACTGCACGCGCAGCACCGCGCCAGCACGAATGGGCTCGCCCGGACGCCAGCTGTGAACAGCTGCCGCCTCAGATGCGTCCGTGGTATCGGGACCCACATGCAGAAGTGCCCCTGGTCCCAGACGGGCCGCCGGATCATCGGTGAACAGCTGCACTGTCACCTCGCCGCGAATCCCGTGGGGCTTACCAATACGAGCGACCCGCAGACGGTGTGCCTGCGGGTCGCTCGTATCATCGGAGCGGCTAGCTGAATAGGCCATCATGCTTCACCGTTCCTCGATGCTTTCCTCGATGATTCAGCGGCTGCGGTCGGTGTCGACCACATCCACTTTCACACTGTCCCCGCCGGGGAGCGCGCCGATGACCGTACGCAGTGCTTTGGCTGTCCGCCCGGCCCGGCCGATCACTCGGCCCAGGTCGTCCGGATGGACACGCACCTGCAAGACGTCGAACCGGCGGCCGTTCTTGCGCCGCACGTCGACATCATCCGGGGAATCCACGATTCCGCGTACCAGGTGCTCCAGGGCATCGCTCAGCACAGCCTCAGCGCTCATGATTACTCAGCTTTCTCGGCAGGAGCCTCGGCGTCCTCGGCTGCGGCCTCAGACGCTGCCGGCTGCTTGGCGGGCTTGTCCGAGATGACGGACTTCTTCGAAGGAGCCACGAATGCCTCAGCTTCACCCTTGGTGCGCAGTGTGCCCTCGGTACCTTCAAGGCCCTTGAACTTCTGCCAGTCGCCGGTGATCTTCAGCAGCTGTGTGACCTGCTCCGAGGGCTGGGCGCCGACGGAGAGCCAGTACTGGGCACGCTCAGAGTTGATCTCGATGAACGAGGGCTCCTCGGTGGGGTGGTACTGACCGATCTGCTCGATCGCCTTGCCATCGCGCTTCACACGGGCATCGGCGACGACGACACGGTAGTGCGGTGCACGGATCTTG
>DXGD01000085.1 GCA_019114115.1 Candidatus Nesterenkonia stercoripullorum | reverse complement strand
GCCCTGACCTGCTACGACGTCAGTGTTGTTGAAAGGGTGAATGAACACGGCACCCGTCTCCGTGGCGTAGCGCTGCGCCTCGGCCAGCGCTTCGTCCACATTGGAGCCGTGCAGCAGCACTTCTGCGCCGTGGTCGCGCGTGGCAGCGAGCTTGGGCAGGGCCACACCCCGCGGCATGAAGATCTTGGCCGCAATGCCGAGCTTCTTCGCTGCCAGAGCCACGCCCTGAGCGTGGTTCCCCGCAGAAGCCGCGACGACGCCGCGCTCCTTCTCCTCTGCCGAGAGACGGGCCATCCGCACGTAGGCCCCCCGGACTTTGAAGGACCCAGCCCGCTGCAGGTTTTCGCACTTGAGGTGGACAGTCGCCCCGGTAGCGCGGCCGAGGGCCCGGGAATGCTCCAGCGGCGTCTCGACAATCACGTCGTCGAGCAGGGAACGGGCCGCCAGGATATCGGCGAGCTGGACGCTCAGGGTCTCCCCCGGGATGGCTTCTTCCGTCCCGCCGCCGACTGGCTCAGACTGAGCGTCGACGTCCTCTGCGCCGGCCACATCACGCTGATGATCGGTCACTGCGATGCCCCTCCCGAGGTATGCTCTGCGTCATTGGTCTTTCCCTGATTCTCCGCGTCAGTCTCTGCGTGCCCGGTACCTCGCTCGGCCTCAGCGGCCGCGGCGGCCCGCTTCGCTCCGTGCCGGCGCTCCAGATTCAGGCCGGGGACGGTCTGCTGAATGCGTTCCTTGAGGGTCGCCATCGTCGCTTGTTCCTGCGCTTCGTGCACTTCACGCTGGGCAGCCCTCTTGACGGACTCCTCGCGCTGGTTCCGTTCCATCTCAAGGGCCTGTTCATCATGCCGCCATTCCTCTTTCACCAGGTACTGCGTCGCCCGGTTGATGAATGCCAGCACCGGCACGGCGAAGAGCGCGCCGACGATTCCCAGCAGCGTCGTACCGGCGGTCACAGCCAGCACCACGGCCAGGGGGTGCAGCTTCACGGCTTTGCCCATCACGATCGGCTGCAGGATGTTCGACTCGACCTGCTGGACCAGCAGCACCACGCCGAGCATGATCACGGCCGTGATGAAGCCCTGCGCCACGAGCGCCAGGAGCACTGCGACGGCGCCAGTCACCACTGCACCGACGATGGGGATGAACGAGCCGAGGAAGACGAGGACCGCGACAGGCAGGGCGAGCGGCACCCCCAGCAGCGCCGCACCCACACCGATGCCGATGGCGTCGACGGCGGCCACGAAGACCTGGATCCTGATGTACGAACCCAGTGCGGTCCACCCGCGGCGACCGGCACCGTGAATGGCCGGACGATGCTTGCCTGGGACGAATTTGACCAGGAAGTTCCAGATCGTATGCCCATCGGAGAGGAAGAAGATCAGCGTGAACAGCGCAAGGATCAGGCCCACCATGATATTGCCGGCGGTCGTGCCGATGGTCATGGCGCCGCCCAGGATGGCGCTGGCGTTGTCCTCCAACGTGGACTGTGCTTCCGAGAGCCACTGATCGAGCTGGTCCGTGGAGATGTTGATCCCCCACTCGCGGGCCATGGAATCAGCCTGGTTCAACAGCTCCAGGACGCCCTCGGTGACTTGCGAGGACATGGCCGCGAACCCCTGGATGATCTCCTGCCCGACGAGGTAGAGCAGCCCGACCACGCCGGCGATGAGAGTCAGGATGGAGGTGATCGCAGCGACCACCCGGGGGAATTTGATCTTCAGCAGCACCCTGTGCAGCGGCATCAGCAGGGGCGCCAGCAGCGCCGCGATCATCAACGGGATGATCAGCAGCGAGACGAAGCTGAAGAGCCAGAAGAGGACTCCCGCGAAGATCAGGATGATGATGATCCGCCAGGACCAGGCCGCGGCGATGCGTACGCCCCAGGGGATGTCGTCCTGAATACGCTGTTCTTCTGTCACGGCGGCCCTGACTTCGGCCGCAACTTCTTCGGGCGGGACAGTCTCGACGACGCTGGCCCCGTCCGACTCATAGCTGGCCGGAGAGCCTACCGGCCGCGATGAAGCTCCCGCGGCACCATGGGCCCCCTCCGCATGAGAGGTAGCGGCTCCGGCCTCGGCGCGACTGCCGTCAGCACCATCCGAGGCAGTCGCTCCCTCCGGCGGGTCTTCTCCGCTGTGGGATACAGATCGGCCGGGGCTGCCCGGGGATGTGTCCGCAGAATTCATGCTGTCCATCCTGACACAGGCTGTCTCCGTACTCGTCGGTTCATTCGGCGCAGTTCAGCGCGGCTATGAGGTATCGCTGCTATGACGACGCAGGGCCCGCCTGCGGCCCCATCGTGAGGCAACAGGCGGACCCGCACTTTTGAGTTCGTATCGGCTCCCGAGCTTACTCAGCCATGGAGCGAATGATGGCGATGACCCGGAGGATCTCGATGTAGAGCCACACCAGGCTGACGGTCAGGCCGAAGGCAGCGGCCCAGCCGTACTTCTGGGCTACGCCTGCGGCCACACCTTCCTGGATATTGGTGAAGTCCAGGACCAGCGAGTAGGTGGCCAGCAGGATCGCCAGAGCACCGATTGCCAGTCCGATCCACGGGCTGAACTCAGTGCGCAGGCCGAACATCGAGCTGGTACCGCCGAAGAGCATGAGGCCCAGGTTCACCAAGCAGAACACCATATAGGCCATGGCCGCCACGAAGAACATCTTGTTCAGCTTCGGGGTGGCGCGCACTTTGCCTGACTTGAAGAGCACCAGGACAGATCCGAAGACGATGGCGGTGGCCAGAACCGCCTGGAATGCGATGCCGGGGAACTGCCACTCGAGGAACATCGTGATAGCGCCGAGGAACAGTCCCTGCAGCGCGCTGTAGGCCAGGATCAGAGCCGGGTTGGGCTCTTTACGGAAAGCGTTGACCAGGCCGAGGACGAAACCACCCAGCACGCCGACGAGCGCCATGCCACCTGCGGCGGCCGGGCTGACCATGCCGACCATGACCGAGGCACCAGCGCCCAGGAGCACGACGACGAAGCTGATGACCGTCTTGCGGATGACATCGTCGAAGGTCATCGGGGTAGTGTCGTGGCCAGCTGCATCGGGCATGCCGTACATGCGGTTCAGCTGCTCAGTGCTGCCCTGACCGCCACCCTGACCGGACTGGCCCGTCTCGCCGGGCATTCCGTACTTCTGCGCGTACGTCTGATCAGGAGCGGAGGCACGTTCACGCTCCATGACGCTGCCCTGATCGTTCATGTAGAAGCTACGCTTCTGGCGCTTCTCGGGATTGAACTGGTCCGGGAACGCGCCGGAATTGAAAATGGGGTTGGACATGTCGCGACCGTACTCCTTAGTGATGTTCAAATGACCATCGGGTTCTATGCCTCTTACGACGTCACCGGCATGAGCGAGGAAGGTGGCCCCTTCACGCCCCAGCCGACAGACACGTCGTCCTGTTTTATTCTAACGTGTCGGGACAAGAAAATATGCCGCATGTCTCGGCCCGCACCCGACAGCAGCGGCCCGTCAGGTGTGTCATGATGGTCCGGTCACAGTTTTTTGAACAGCGTTCAACACGGAGGAAGCCCTCGTGAAAGCACCATCGCGGCATCACCATCGCAGTGAACACCCAGCACCCAATCCCCCGGCGCATGCCCGCACAGGGGCGGTGCTGGGGATCTCGCAGATGGCGATGTTCGCCGCCCTCGTCGCAGTGTTGGGCCAGCCCTTCGCCATCCCGGTCGTCGCGGGCGTGCCCATCACGCTGCAGACACTGGGCGTCATGCTCGCCGGAGCTGTGCTGGGGCCCTGGCGCGGAGCTGGGTCGATGGCGCTGCTGCACGCACTCACCGCCGCAGGCCTTCCGCTGATGGCCCAGGGCAATGGCGGCCTCGGCGTCTACGCCGGCCCGACAGCCGGGTTCGCGCTGGGATGGGTCCCAGGTGCGCTGGTGATCGGTCTCATCGTGCAGGCTCGCTGGCCGCTGCGCACGTGGCGAACAGCCCTTGGAGTGCTCGCCGGTGGCATCCTGGCCATCTACGCGTGCGGCGTCCCGGTCATGGCCTTCCACATGGGCTTGACCTTGGAGCAGGCGGCTCTGACCACACTCGGCTTCCTACCAGGGGACTTGGCCAAAGCAGTGCTCGCGGTCCTCGTGGTGCAAGCACTGGCCGCCGCCTACCCCAAGCCGTTCACCTGGGCGCGCACACGCCGATGATCCCGCTGTATCGCCCGGGCACCTCCCCGGTGCACCACCTGCCCGTAGGGGTGAAGTTCGTGCTGATCTTCGCCGCTGCCGCGATGGTCTCGCTTCAGCGGGAGAGCGTTTGGGCGATCGTCACGTTATGGGCCATCACCCTAGTGGGATATCTGATGTCCGGTGCGGGTGCCGCTGGCATCCTCGCGCAGCTGTGGCGGCTGAAGTGGCTGGTGGTGGTGCTGACCGTACCGCAGCTGATCTTCCTCGATCTGCAGAGCACCGGGTTCAACGTGAGCAGAGTGCTCGGCGTCGTCATGATGGCGGCCCTGCTGACCCGCACGACGCGCACCTCGGACATCCTGGCCAGCTTCGAGGCAGTGCTGCGACCGCTGGAGCGGGCCGGCCTGTACCGCCTCGGGTTCGACGCGGATCGGATCTCCCTGGCGCTGTCGCTCACGATCCGTTCCGTCCCCGTGGTCATGGGGTTCTACACGGATATCCGGGAGGCTCAGCGAGCACGTGGAGCACGTGCAGCCCCGCATCGGATGATCATGCCGCTCCTGGTGATGACCCTGCACCACGCCGATGAGACGGCCGAGGCCCTGGCGGCCCGCGGGGCCTGACCCGGAGCCCGCCACTCGCATTGTCGGGAGCATGCTCCCGCGCTGATGTCCCCCCAGTGGGACTCGAACCCACACTGGACTGATTTTAAGTCAGCTGCCTCTGCCGATTGGGCTATAGGGGGGCGAATCGGGCGGGATCACCGACCGATCCGGTGGGCTGGCGGCTCTGCAGCACGCCAGCCCAGCTTCTGCCTGAGGCGAAGACGATCAGGCGTTCGTCTTCTTCTTCGGCGGCGTCGCCACTTCCTCGAACTGCCGGCGAGGAGTTTCCAGATCACGCATCTGGGTGAAGTCCCGTCCGAAGACGAACTCATTGGCCCAGTTGGTGATCACGCGGACTTTACGCTCGAGCGTCGGGATGGCCATGCCGTGGTAGCCACGGTGGGCCAGCCATGCCGGCAGGCCCTGGATCTTGACGCCCATGGGGTTGCCCACGCCCTTGTACAGGCCGAGACCGGCGACGGCACCGAGGGACTCGTGCTTGTACTCGACGACATCGCCCTGCCGGTAACGAGCTGCCATCAGGTTCTTCGCGAGCCGCTTGGCCTGACGCAGCGCGTGCTGCGCATTGGGCACGCAGAAGCCACCCGGGCCGGCACCGGTGAGGTCCGGAACTGCGGCGACGTCCCCGGCGGTCCAGGCGCCCTCGGTGATCCGGCCGTTCTCGTCGAGGATCTGCAGCGTCGCCGAGGCCGTGATGCGCCCGCGCTCATCGATGGGGAACCCGGTGCTCTTGGCCACCGCATTGGCGGCCACACCGGCAGTCCACACCAGGGTGTCGGACTCGAAACGGTCCGCCTCAGACTTGTCAGCCATGTTGATCAGCTGGAGGTCGCCGTCGGTCGCAGAGCCCAGCGAGGTGTTCAGCAGAACCTCGACGCCGCGGCCGCGCAGATGCT
>DXGD01000084.1 GCA_019114115.1 Candidatus Nesterenkonia stercoripullorum | reverse complement strand
TGTTGGTCCCGTCGTCACGGGTCCGCAGGTAGTAGTAGACGACGTCGCTGAGCACGCTGATGGTCTCGGCCGCGTAGTAGGCACGCATGACGAACATGCCGTCTTCCAACCGGACTTTGCCCTCGGGGAAGCGGATCTGATGCTGTTCCAGCATCTCCCGGCGGAACATCTTCTGCGGAGCCAGGGAGAGGCCGACCGTTTCGACGTCGACGTTGCCGTGATGCTTGCGGAAGAACTTGGTATCGACCCAGCGTCCGCCCACGCCCTCGTGCTGCGGGAGGACCACGTCACTGCCGAGCTCATCGGCATGCCGGGTCATCAGCTCCAGGGATTCCTTGCTGAAGGCGTCATCGGAGTCCGCGAAGAAGACATAGGTGCCGCGCGCCATCTCCAGGCCGCGGTTGCGCGGCATGCCCGGCCAGCCGCTGTTCTCCTGGTGGACGACCCTGAACTGCGGGTGCCGGTCGGCGTACTCGTCGAGAATCTCCCCGCTGTCATCTGTGGAGCCATCGTCGATGGCGATGACTTCATACCGTTTGCGGTGGAGCGTCTGGGCTACCAGGGAGTCCAGGAGTTCCCTCAACAGCGGACCCGTGTTGTAGACGGGGATGATGACCGAGACTTTCACAGACGAATCCGATGCTGCGCCCTTCATGAGCGTCCTCTCTGCTGCGACCTGATGTGTGGTGACCGATTGCCGACGATGCGTTAGATCGGCAGTTTTCGGGTGACTGTACGGGGGAGACGGCGAGCTGCTTTGCGACCACGCTTGAGACGTCGAACAGCTGAGCGGCCCACTGCTGCCGCGGCATCTTCGGCGAGGATATCCCGCCAGGAGAATGCCGGGTTGACCACGCCTGGGCGGTGGCCTGCCCGTGGGTGGGGGAAGGCGGCGTCGAGAGCATCCAGATCGATGTCCAGCTCCGGCAAAGTGGCCTCTTCAGCGATGGCTTCCAGATCGACCTCCTTGAGTTCGTCGTTGCTGAGTTCGATGCTGCTGACATCCTCAGATGCCAGGGTGGAGAAGAAGTCCTCGAACTTGAAGTCCCCGCCCTGCAGCTCATGGCCTTCCATCTTCAGCCACCTCCACGGCACGCCATAGGCTTGGGCGACGATGATGCCGTGCAGCGACGTCGACAAGCACACGCGTGAGGTCGCTATGGACGAGACGACGTTGCGGAGGTCGTCGTGCACATCCACGAGCCGGGTGTGCGCGGTCATCTTCCCCCTGAACTTCGCGGCATGCTTGTAGTGGGGGACCACTGAGATCGCTGCAGTCTCAGCGGCCGTTCCCGCCGCGTGCGGCTCATCCTCCGGCTGCAAGTACCGAGGGAGCAGCAGCGCCGGGTCTCCGAAGACTTCAGGCACATCCCATCCGAGGGCCTGGATCAGAGATTCGCGGGTCTTCTTCCCGCGGACCGCGTGCACCCTGACGTCGCGTAGCCGGCTCAGGCGTTTGATCTGCCTAGGGGTCGGCGGATACATCAGGCCGCTGCCCCAGACGTCCGTTCGGTCATGGGTGATCATATGGATGATCGACCCCACAGTGCTCAGCACAGCAGATTCCGTGACGGCGAAGCGGGCATTGATGATCGGCTTACCTGTCATCGTCTCGACCAGCCAGGGGCCGATGAGGTCGCCGAAATTGGCCCGGCCGTCCCACCACATCCCCAGTTCCTCGACCAGGTTCCGAGGATGCTCAGTGGTGTGCAGACTGTGGTCGTCCTTGGCGTAGGCCTGGATGCGCTGCGTCCACCCGGCGATCATCTTTCCGAGGAATCGCGCTGAGGTCCTGTCAGGGAATTCTTCGAGCACGTGGTGCTCTTCAGCCCCCTGGCTCAGGCCTCCCTGGACGACGAGCGCATTGCGCAGGATCCTGCGCGTCTCATCGCACGTGCCGCGGACATCAAGAACCAGGCTCCCGTCGACGGCGCTCACTCGCCACATGCAGGAGCCTTGAGGGAGCGTGAAACGCAGCTCAAGAGCCTCCTGGGAGGCTTTTCCCCGGGGCTGGACGCCCAAGGCGACCAACGGCGCGCTGACAGAGGTATGCCGCCGCAGGGCGTGGAGGGTGTCGGCAGTATTCGACGGTCCGGGCATGAGTCGGGTCTGTAAGGAGGTGCGGTACGGCATGCCGGGCTCAGCCGGTCGCTGCGTCGTCGGAGGGATGCTGCGCGACCTCAGGTTTCGAGTGGGAGTCCGGACCTGGGACGGCACTGAACCGGCCTGTGACTGGCGCCGAACTGACAGCGACTCCGGAAGTCTGCGACTTGGCCGCATCGGAGAGCAGGTCCTTGCGGATCTGGCTCGTCGATGTGCCCTCAGTGCGGGGGAGGTAGGTCACCTCGCAGTGATCGCGCAGATACTCGAACTTCTCACTGCCTTCCCAGTCACTGCCCATGACGACGACGTCGATGGCGTACTTCTTGACATCGTCGAGCTTCTGCTCCCAGGTGTCCTCCGGGATGACGAGGTCGACGTACCGGATGGCTTCGAGCATGTTCTTCCGCGTATCGAAGTCGTGGTAACTGGGCTTCTTCCCGATCTTCCGGGCATTGAAATCATCGGTGCTGACCGCGACCACGAGGTAGTCCCCGTGCTCTTTGGCGCGCTTGAGAAGCCGGATGTGCCCCCAGTGGAGGAGGTCGAAGGTTCCGTATGTCAGAACTCGTTTCATGCTGATGATGATCTTTCGCTCAGTGATCAGTGGTGCTCACCACACGACGTCCTGGACAGGCGCGGAGTGAGGTTCTTCTCGTCGGTCCTTAGCCCCTAATCTTCAGACAGTGCTGCGACTCTTGGCAAACTGCCCTCCCCCGGAGGAGCGTGATGCTTACCATGACGGGTGAGCTTCGACTTCGGGGAGGGGGAGTCTGAAGCGCCCTGAATGCGCTCGCGGATGATGCGCAGGGCGGCAGCGGGAGCCAGCGCATCCTCCCACGGGTCGAACCGATCCCGGAACGCGCGGCGGCTCTGGCGTGTGCGCTGTTCGTACGCCGGGATGTCCTGAAGGCGCTCTTCGACTTCTGCCTGGGTGTGCACCACGTCCCCGGGCAGCTCGCTCATATCGAGGTAGAACCCCCGCAGGTCTTTGGCGT
>DXGD01000083.1 GCA_019114115.1 Candidatus Nesterenkonia stercoripullorum | reverse complement strand
ACCGCGAGCGCGGTGGCACTCATTGGAGCCGGGCTCGTACGCTTCCGCCGCAGAGACATGATCACCGCGTAGACCGGCATCCAACCACCGGTCACGGCCACAGGTCACACCAGCAGCTGAGGCGCAGGATCCAGGTGGTTTCCTGTCACCGAGCAGTGCAGTTGCTGTTGCGGGTCTTCATCGATTGAGGTGGTTCAACGGTAGGGCGCTGTTGTTGCTTGATCACGCGGTGGACCAGGACAGTGCGATCTGAACTGAGCGATTACCAGGTGTTAGTCGCTCTAACTGAAACTGTGCATCGGCAAATGGGGCCACTTGCCTACGACTAAGAATTCTTATCGGGCGTGACGGCAGCGCGATCTTGTTCAGTGAGCTTGGGCTGAAACCAGTGCGGACTGGCGACGTGATTGTCAGTCTGATTCACCGGGGTCCCCAAGAATCCGGAAGTCCCGGCCGCAGTGCTCCGACCCGTGGGGCCCTGATGGCGCCTTGGCGCTGTACTGTCGAGCCTGCGGCCGGGAAGGCAGATGCACGCTGCCGCCGACCAAGAGCGACCTTGTAGGAGCCTGGAGCCAAGCAAGTCAACGAAGCGTCCTCGTGACGGCCCGTCCACCTGGCCGAATATCCGGTAGAGACTGTCGGTGGGTACCGATCCTCTGGCTGAGCCTCATAGGGGTCGTCGGTCTCGCAGTGGGGCTGATTGGTTATAGCCGCCGCGAGGTCAACAGGATATGACACACACACTGTGTATTAGGTGCACTTATACCACTCACCTGTGGTCGGGGGGTGAGATAATGACGGGCATGGCTGATACCACTGAGACAGGGCTGCCGCGGGCCGTCGCCATCGCTTGGTGAATCCATCGAGCACCCCAGCGGGGTCCAGTCGAGGGATGAGCCATGACCAGATCGTCGAGACAGCCATCGAGATCGCCGACTCCCAGAGGCTCAGCGCCGTCACGATGCAGGCTGTGGCGAAATCGCTCGGCTTCACGACGATGTCGCTCTACCGCTACGTCGCCAGCAAAGAAGAGCTCCTCTGGCTGATGCAGGACGCCGCGCTGGCTGTGCCCGAGCACATCAGCTTCCCAGCACGTCGCCGGCTCGGTGGATCTCGAACGCGATCTCGCCGAGGTCGGCGCTGTCTCCATTCCCGCCGAGGGCGTCGAGCAGCTGAGCCACGTGCTCACTCCTGAGCGCTTCCCGCACCTGGCGTCCGTCATGGACTCCGTGTACTACATCGCTGACGAGACCCCCGTCGTCGACACTGACGACAACCTCGACACCGAATACGACCTCGGCCTCGACCTCATCATCTCCGGCCTGGAGACCATGCAGCGGGAACGATCACCCCACGACGGCGACGAGTAGTCCGCAGCCGAGGGCGCTACGCCGCACCTCCGGCGCGTACTGGTTCCAGGGGCTTCTGCGGGATGACCGTATGTGTCGCCGGGCACGAACCCGGATCGCCGTCGGGACTACTATCGGCGCTATGGCCGATGACCTCCAGATCCCCCTGCTGCGCAGCTTCGTCGCGATCGCCGACACCGGTGGCTTCTACCGGGCGGCCTCCGCGCGCGGGATCAGCCAGTCCACTGTCAGCCAGCACGTCCGCCAGCTCGAGCGCGCCTTGGACATGGAGCTTGTGCGAAAAGACGGGCGCCGGACGAAGTTCACCCCGGCCGGTGAACGGCTGCTGGGTGAGGCACGCCGGATCTTAGCCGTCCACGATGACGTGCAGACTCGCCTGACCGACATCGTGAGCAAGCCCGTGATCTCCATCGGTTCCACGGAAACTGCTGCTGAGGAGCTGCTCCCGGAGATCCTGGCCTCCGTCAAAGCGGCGTTTCCCGACCGCCAGGTCCAGTTCCACATCGAACGCTCCACTCGCATGAGCGAGCTTCTGGACCGCGGGTCGATCGACATCGCGCTGATGCTCGGCTTCGACGGCGAGACGCCCGGCGCCGTGGTCGGCAGGCTCCCGCTGAAGTGGTACTCCTCCACTACGAGGGCCCCCTCCCCCAGCCCGGACGGCCACGCGAAGCTCCGACTCGTCGCCTATACCGAGCCGTGCGGGATGCGCCAGCGAGCGCTTCGCGCCCTGCACGACGCCGGCAACGATGTGGAGATCGTCGCCGAATCCGGCAATCTGGAGGGCGTCATCGCCGGGGCCCGGGCGGGGCTAGGGCTGGCGGTGCTGCCCAGCGCCGGCGGAGCGCCGTACGGCCTCGCCGAACACTCCGAGTTCCCGCATCTGGGCGAGATCGGGGTGCACCTGGCGGTGCGCCGCGGCGGGGTGGAGGGAAGCATCGTGAGCACTGTGCTGGGCGCACTGCGCCGCTTCTTCCCCTCCTCAGCGGAGATCGACGTCGCCGATGTGGTCGCCGTCGCGGCTTCCGCGGAAACTGGAGGACCCTCGCCCTCCGCGGCCCCGTCCGCCCAGCCGGACAGCGGCGTCACGTCCTCGACTCAGCGGGGCCGCCGACGGCGGGATGAACCGAGCATCCGCGAACTGGCGGAGCAGGAGCGCTGGTCAGTCGTCACCATCTGAGCCCGGTGGGCTGCGATCACGCCGCTGGCAGCGATCACTCCGCAGGCAGTGATCACCCCGGCTGGCTGCCGGTGACGACAGGCCGATCAGGGTGGTTCGACCACTGGCTGAAGGATCCGGGATAGAGCACGGCGTCGAAACCGGCCAGCTCGAGAGCGAAGGTCGAGTGCGCTCCGTTGATGCCGGACCCGCAATAGGAGGCCACAGGCTTCTCCGGGTCCACCCCGAGTCGCAGGAACCGCTCCCGCA
>DXGD01000082.1 GCA_019114115.1 Candidatus Nesterenkonia stercoripullorum | reverse complement strand
GTGAGACGCAGAACACGCGACACCGCGCGGTCTTCACGCCGGCATCGGCTTCAAACGGGCAGAATGTCACGTGAGGCCGCCGTCGACTGTGCAAAGGAGCATATCGTGCCGAGGTACTGCACTGATCTGATCGATATCGAATCCCAGTTCTCCAGTGCCGAGCTGGAAGTGCGGGACACTGTGGCCGAGTTCGTCGACCGCCGCATCCGTCCCAATATCGCCCGCTGGTATGAGGACGCCATCCTGCCGCGGACGCTGTTTCCCGAGATGGCAGAGCTGGGACTCTTCGGGATGCATCTGCAGGGCTATGGCTGTGCCGGAAAGACAGGCACCGAATACGGGCTCGCGATGCAGGAGATGGAAGCCGGCGACTCCGGACTGCGCACAGTGGTCTCAGTGCAGGGCTCCCTGGCCATGTCCGCGATCGCCAAGAACGGTTCACCGGGGCAGAAGCAGCGCTGGCTGCCGAAGATGGCCCGGGGAGAGGTGATCGGGTGCTTCGGGCTGACAGAGCCGACGGCGGGATCGGACCCCGCCGGGATGCAGACCACAGCTCGTCGCGACGGTGATGACTGGGTGCTCAACGGCTCGAAGCGCTGGATCGGGCTGGCCAGCATCGCCGACATCGCCATCATCTGGGCCCGGGCCGAGGACGACGAAGACCCCGACGGCGGTGCCGGGAGGGTGCGCGGCTTCATCGTCCCGACGGACTCGGCCGGCTTCAGCGCCACGCCCATCACCGCGAAGCTGTCGATGCGAGTGTCGAACCAGTGCGATATCGCCCTGAACGACGTCCGGCTTCCCGCAGAGGCGATCCTGCCGGAGAACGCTGGCCTCCGGGGCCCTTTCGCATGCCTCTCCGAAGCACGGTACGGCATCGCCTGGGGTGCGATGGGCGCTGCCCGGGATGCGATCGAGACCGCGCTGTCCTACTCGGCGCAGCGTCAGCAGTTCGGGCGCCCGCTCTCCGGATACCAGCTGACGCAACAGAAGCTGGCCGATATGAGCGTGGAACTGGTGAAAGGACAATTGCTCGCGCTGCACCTCGGACGGGCCAAAGACGCCGGGACCCTGCAGAATCACATGATCTCGGTCGGCAAGCTCAACAACTGCCGGGCTGCCCTCGACATCTGCCGTGAGGCGCGCACGATCCTGGGCGGCAACGGCATCACCGGTGACTACTCGCCACTGCGGCACGCCAACAATCTGGAGTCGGTGCGGACCTATGAGGGAACGGACGAGGTCCACACCCTCATCCTCGGCCAGCAGCTCACCGGAGAGTCAGCCTTCCGCTGAGCCCTTCACCGAGCCCTTCGCCGCCCCCAGTCGAGGGCCCTTCTCAGCTATGCAGGTCCGAAAGGCAGAGGCTTTCCGGAGATTCCGCGCGGCTGGTGGGCCAGCCTGGCGGAAATCTCGCGCAGAGCCGAGCCTGCGGGAGAATTCGGCGCTGAGCGCACCAGGGGGTCGCCGTCGTCGCCGGCCTCACGCAAGGCGGTGTCCAGCGGGACGGTGCCCAGCAGCGGGATGTGCTGCTCGAGGGACTCGCTCAGCCGTCGCGAGACATCCTCCCCGCCGCCCGCGCCGAAGAGGGCGAATGTTGAGCCGTCCGGCATGGTCATAGGCCCCATGTTCTCGATCACCCCGGCGACTCGCTGATCAGTCTGCTGGCTCAGTGAGCCGGCACGTTCAGCGATGCCGGCGGCAGCGGCCTGCGGGGTAGTCACCACCAGCAGCTGCGAGCCGGGGAGCAGCTGCGCCACAGAGATCGCGATGTCCCCGGTACCCGGCGGGAGGTCCAGCAGCAGGACATCGAGGTCACCGAAGTGGACGTCGGTGAGGAACTGCTCGATCGCGCGGTGCAGCATCGGTCCTCGCCAGGCCACGGGCCGGTTGTCGTCGAGGAACATCCCGATGGAGATGACCTTCACTCCGTAGGCCACAGGCGGCAGGATCATCTCGTCGAGCTGCGTGGGCTTGTCCGTGATGCCCATGAGCGCAGGCACCGAGAAGCCGTGCACGTCGGCGTCGACGAGTCCTACCCGCAGGCCCGCCTCGGCCATCGCGCAGGCGAGATTCACGGTGACTGAGGACTTGCCGACTCCGCCCTTGCCTGAGGCCACAGCGTAGACCCTGGTCAGCGAATCGGGCTGGGCGAACGGGTTCTTCCGGGCGCCACCGGGGCCGCGCAGGTGAGTCTTCAGGTCGGCGCGCTCCTGCGGGGTCATCACACCCAGCACGACGTGGGCGCTGCGGACCCCGGGAGCGCGCACTGCGGCGGCGGTGACGTCGTCGGTGATGCGCCCCCGCATCGGGCACCCCTCGATCGTGAGCTTGATGTGCACTGTCGCGGCGCCCTCGGCGTCGACGGCGATGTCTTCGACCATGCCCAGTTCGGTGATGGGCAGGCGCAGCTCAGGGTCCATCACGGAAGCGAGGTGCCGGGAGATCGCTGTGATGGTGGGGTCGTCGACCTGTGGCTCCTCGGCGTCGTGCTCGGGGCGGGGGACAGCGAACTCGTCCATCGGGGAGTTTGGCTCCTATGAAGCGGTGTCATCGGGTAGTCCATCATCCCACGGGGATGACGTGCGGCGCAGGGGAGAGTCGATGCGCTGGTTGCGAACGCGGGGCCCTGGCCGGTGCCAGTGCGGCAGAATAGGGGTATGTCGATGAATGCTCCGATGAACGCGCCCCAGCCCGGTGGTCTCCCGCGAGGGGAGCTGCTCGGTCGCTACCGCTCGTACGAGGATGCCCAGAAGGTCGTTGACCACCTTGCCGCTGACGAGGGTTTCGACATCAAACATCTCACGATCGTCGGCAACGACCTGCGCACTGTGGAGCACATCCGGACTCGGCTGTCCTACCCCCGTGTCGCCCTGGCCGGCGCTTCGCAGGGAGCGATGTTCGGTGCCTTCATCGGCCTGCTGATCTTCCTCTTCAGCCCGGACGCGAGCCTCATCGATCTGGGGCTGGCGGTGGTCCTCGGCATGGCCATCTGGACGCTGGTCGGGGTGATCGGCTACGCAGTCCGCAAGGGCA
>DXGD01000081.1 GCA_019114115.1 Candidatus Nesterenkonia stercoripullorum | reverse complement strand
GAGAAGCTCGTCACCGGCCCAGAGGCTGCTGACATGGTGGATCTTCGGCTGCCGGTGAAGCAGAACCTCCACCTGATCGCCAAGGCCAAGGGCAAGAAGATCAATCAGCTCAACGTCTGCGTGCTCGACCGCCCCCGGCATTCCGGGCTCGTCGATGAGATCCGCCAGGCCGGCGCGCGCACCCGGTTCATCATGGACGGCGACGTCGCCGGCGGCATCGCCGCCGCACGCGAGGCCTCGAGCGTCGACGTGCTGATGGGGACCGGCGGTACTCCGGAGGGCATCGTGACCGCATGCGCTATCCGAGCCATCGGAGGAGTGATCCAAGGCCGGCTGGCCCCGACGGACGACGAGGAGCGCCAGGCTGCAATAGACGCAGGCCACGACATCGACACTGTGCTCTCCACCAACGACCTGGTCACCTCTGACAACTGCTATTTCGCCGCCACCGGGATCACCGACGGCGACCTGCTGCGCGGGGTCCGGTACCACGGCGACCGAGTCACGACCCAGTCCATCGTGATGCGCGCGAAGTCGGGCACTGTCCGTGTCGTGGAAGCCGAACATCGTGCGCGGAAGTGGAGCTCCTACACCCGCGAATAGCCGGGGAACTTACCGCCTCGAAGGGGTCCGCGGGTGCGCGGACCATCGCAGCCTGTGCGTTTCCTTCAGCGCTACGGGCTGCTTCATGGCCCATACTTGAGGACTGTGACTGATACAGCGACGTCGAACGATGCGCCGTCTTCGCAGGATCGCGCTTTGCGCGTAGGGGTCCTCGGGGATGGCCAGCTGGCCCGGATGATGGCTCCGGCCGCAATAGAGCTGGGTATTGAGCTGAAGCTGCTGGCGGGATCGCCGGAATCCTCAGCCGCCCAGGTCATCGCCGAGAGCACGCCGGGGGACTACCGGGATGCGGATGCCGTCGTGCGTTTTGCCCGTGGGCTCGATGTGGTCACGTTCGACCATGAGCATGTTCCCGCTGATGTGCTGGCTGCCCTGGAGGCTGAGGGCATCGCGATGCACCCGAAGCCTGCCGCGCTCACCTACGCCCAGGACAAGCTGCGCATGCGTGCCGCCGTCGACGGGCTCGGGCTGCCGAATCCTGCCTGGGCCGAGGTTCGCTCCGTCCAGGAGCTCACTGATTTCGCACAGCAGCATGGCTGGCCGGTGGTGCTGAAGACTCCGCGGGGAGGCTACGACGGCAAAGGCGTTCGCGTGGTCCGGGATCACGCCGCCGCCGAGCAGACGCAGGACTGGTTCGATCGCGCTGCCGCCAGCGGGACATCGGGTCTCCTCGCCGAGGAGGCCGTGCCCTTCGTCCGTGAACTCTCGGCGCAGGTCGCCCGGTCGGCCAGCGGGGAGATCCGCAGCTACCCGGTCGTGGAGTCCACGCAGACCGACGGCGTCTGCGACGAGGTCATCGCCCCAGCGCCTCACACCGCGGCGGAGCTGCTGGAGCACTCCGCCGCGATCGCCGCGACGGTCGCCGAGAAGCTCGACGTCACCGGCATGCTGGCCGTGGAGCTGTTCGAAGTGGGCGGGGGCGGCTCAATGGCGCCCGGTATCTACGTCAATGAGCTGGCCATGCGCCCGCACAACTCCGGCCACTGGAGCATGGACGGCGCGATCACCGGCCAGTTCGAGCAGCACCTGCGCGCTGTGCTGGGGCTGCCTCTGGGCGAGACGAACCCAGTCGGGGGAGCGGGAGGTTTCACGGTCATGAAGAACCTGCTCGGCGGGTCGAATCCGCATATCCACGCGGCAGTTCCCGCTGCGATGGCCTGCGACCCCGGAGCGAAGATCCACCTGTACGGCAAAGAGGCTCGTCCAGGCCGTAAGATCGGGCACGTCAACCTGGTCAGCCAGCTGACCAGTCAAGACCGTGCTGAAGATGCCGCCGCAGAAAGCGCTGCCGGCGCCGTCCGGCTTCAGCACTGTGTGGAGGCAGCGCGCACCGTCGCTGCGCTGATCACCGAGGGCGATCGGTGACCCTCAAGAAGCCCGCAACAGCGCACGACGTCGTCGAGGAGGCCAGCACAAGCGATGAGTGAATCCAAAGCTCCCCAGGTGGGGCTGGTGATGGGGTCGAATTCAGACTGGCCCGTCATGCGAGCCGCTGCCGAGGCCCTCGAGGAGTTCGGAGTGGGCTTCGAGGCCGACGTCGTCTCCGCCCACCGGATGGCCCGCCAGATGATCGACTACGGCGAGTCCGCCCATTCCCGCGGACTGCGCGTCATCATAGCCGGAGCAGGCGGGGCGGCCCACCTCCCAGGGATGCTCGCCTCGGTGACGCCGCTGCCCGTGATCGGTGTGCCGGTGCCGCTGAAGCACCTCGACGGCATGGATTCCCTGCTGTCGATCGTCCAGATGCCAGCCGGCATCCCGGTGGCGACAGTCTCCGTGGGAGGGGCCCGCAACGCGGGTCTGCTCGCAGTGCGCACGCTGGCGGCCGGTGACTCCGAGGAGGCCGCCCGGCTGCGGGAGCGGCTGCTCGACTTCCACCGCGAACTCAGCGCCTCCGCCCACGCCAAGGGCGAGGCTCTGCGCGAAGAGGCCTCCCATATGGCCGGGTACACCGCCCGCACCATGACGCCCTCGACCACCGCCACGAATGCCTCTGGCTCCCACCCCTCAGACGCGAAGCCCTCAGGTCACTAGTGGATTCAACGATCACCTACCACCGCATTGCCACCGAGCCCGATGTCGTCCGCGACCCGGGCCGAGGGACCGCCGTCGAACGTACCCGGCGTGCTGTGCTGCTCCTGCTGCTGACGCTCTTCGTCCCGGGGGCCGCCCAGCTCACCGCCGGCTCCCGCCGGATCGGACGGATCGCGCTCGCCGTCACCGTGGGCTGCTGGTTCACTGCACTGCTGGCGCTGATCATGTTCTTCACGATGCGGGGTGTGCTGCTCACGTTGCTCACGCAGGCCTTCGTGATGTGGTTGGTCGGCGTCGTGCTGGCAGTGCTGGCAATCGGCTGGCTGATCCTCTGGCTGGACACGTTCCGGCTGATCCGCTTCTCCCTGCTGGCGCCCGGTGCGCGCCCGATCATCGCGATCGCGCTCGTCGTGCTCATGCTGCTGACCTCCGGGGTACTGGGGTATGGCTCCCACGTCGTGAATCAGGGCCGCGGCGCCCTGGGAGGGCTCTTCGGCAGCGGGCCCTCGATACCCGCTGTGGACGGCCGGTACAACTTCCTGCTGATGGGAGCCGACGCCGGCGAAGGGCGCGAAGGACTGCGCCCCGACTCGATCCACGTGGCCAGCGTGAACGAGAACACCGGGGAGAGCATCATCATCTCCATCCCGCGCAACTTCCAGAACGCCCAGTTCTCCGAGGACTCCCCTCTGTGGGACGTGTATCCGGAAGGCTACAACTGCGGCAACGAATGCATCATCAATTTCCTCTACACCGACGTCACCAACGATCACGCTGACCTGTACCCGGATGCAGACGATCCCGGTGCAGAAGCCATGATGGACGCCGTCTCCGGCACCCTGGACCTGGAGGTCTCCGGCTACGTGATGGTCGACATGGACGGATTCGCCGAGATCATCGACGCTATGGGCGGAGTCACCGTGGAGTCCGGCGGGTGGGTTCCCTACCGCGGAGACACTGGCGGCGGTGACTGGGGTGACGCGTGGTGGGGCCCGGGGGAGTACACCTTCGACGGGGAGGACGCGCTCTCCTATGCCCGCTCGCGTAAGTTCAGCTCCGACTACAACCGGATCCAGCGTCAGCAGTGCATCCAGCAGGCCATGCTCTCCCAGTTCAGCCCGCAGACGGTGCTGACGAAGTTCGGGGACCTCATGGAGGCTGGCGGCAATATCGCGGAGACCAACTTGCCGCAGTCCCAGCTGGGGTCCTTCATCGACCTTGCCGCTGATGCCCAGGAGCACGATCCGCAGCGGCTGGTGCTGGGTGCTCCCGATTTCGGCGACGGCGGAGAGCTCTTCTCCACCTACCCGGATTTCGACCAGATTCACCAGCGGGTGGATGAGCTGATCGAGGAAGAGTCGGCGTCGGCCTCTGCAGTCTCGCCTGGACTGGCGCCATTCGGCCTGTTCGCTCCGACGAGCACGGGGGTCTCCTCCGGCACGGCCGGTCCGATTGCCGCCGACGCCGCGGAAGAGGATGAACCGCCCATTGAGGAGACGACCCCGCCCACTAAGCCGGACGGCTCAGAACTGACTGCCGAATATCTCTCTCACGCTCAAGAGGCAGGTCAGACCGAGGTGCTTGAAGAAGCAGCATCGACGAACTACCTGTGCGACCCGGTGCAGTAGCCTCAGACGGCCTTAGGAGCTTGGCCACAGTCCGGCAACCGTGCAGGGAAAGCGGGGCCTTCGTACACGGAACGCTGGTACAGTTTGCCCGGTGTTCAGGATGATCAACCCCATTCGCGAGTACGCCTGGGGGTCGCAGACCGCGTTCAGTGAGCTGTTCGGCTGGGAGGTCCCGCAGGGCCCGCAGGCAGAACTCTGGATGGGAGCCCATGCCTCGGCTCCCTCCTCCGTCGTCCTCTCCGAGGGCGAGGACGAGTCAGTGGCCCCGCTGGGGTCGCTCATGGACGACGGCGAGCCCTTCCCCTTCTTGCTCAAAGTGCTCGCGGCCGACCGTCCGCTCTCACTGCAGGCCCATCCCGGCCGAGTCCATGCCGAGCAGGGGTATTCCGCTGAGACCGAGGCGGGAATCGCCGCCGATTCGCCGCTGCGCAACTATCACGACCCGCATTCCAAGCCCGAGCTCATCGTGGCCGTCACCGAGTTCATCGCCCTGTGCGGATTCCGCCCGATTCAGGGCATCCTGGAAGACCTTCAGGCACTCTCCGGCGTCGTCGAGCACTGGGCAGGATCCAAGACGCCTGCTGTCGCTGCCGTGCTCAGCCGGCTCGGCGAACTCATCGAAGCCGGCGACTACCGCGGGGCAGCGGAGTACATTCTGCGTGACGCCGAGGGCCAAGTCGGCCTGGCGGCCACCCTCGTCAACGAAGTCGTGGTCGAGTCTGCCCTGGCGCCCTCTCCCACGCCTGCCCCGGCCGAGAGCCGGGAGCAGGCGCCACCGGAACTGCCGGATGGGCTCAGGGACACGCTGTTGCGGGTCTCGCACTACTTTCCGCAGGATCCGAGCCTGTTCGTCGTGATGCTGCTCAACCGCGTCGTCCTGCGGCCCGGGGAGGCGCTGTACCTGCCCCCGGGCCAGCTGCACGCCTACCTGCAGGGCAC
>DXGD01000080.1 GCA_019114115.1 Candidatus Nesterenkonia stercoripullorum | reverse complement strand
GGCTGAGCAGACGGTGGGTGCCGCCGTACCCCTCACCGCAGGCGATGATCCGGTCGCCGGGGCGCAGCACGGCCCGCAGCAGCGCGTCCTCCGCCGCGATGCCGGAGGCGAAGGTGAAGGCGTGGCCCCCTCCCTCGAGCGCAGCCAGCTGCGCCTCCAGGCCGGCCCTGGTGGGGTTCCCTCCTCGAGAGTATTCGTATCCGCAGTGCAGGCTGTCCACACTGGGCTGGGTGAACGTGGAGGTCTGATAGATGGGCGGAATGACCGCGCCCGTCTGCGGGTCGGGCTCCTGACCGGCGTGGACGGCGTTCGTCGCGAAGCTGCGCCGCAGGCTCAGAGGTGTCACCGTCATGCTGCCTCCTTTGCCGAGGTGGGCAGCGCCAGCGTGAGCGCCGCGTCGAGGTCTGCCCAGAGGTCCTCCAGGTCTTCGCGTCCCACAGCCAGCCGGACCGTGTGATCGGTGATGCCGCTGCGGGCGCGCAGATCATCGGTGAGGCGGCAGTGCGTGGTCCACGCAGGATGCGTGGCCATGGAACTGCCGTCTCCGAGATTGGCACCCAGCACGAAGAGCTTCAGTCCGGCGAAGAACTGCTCGACCGCGGCGATGTCACCACGCAGCTCGAAGGAGAGCACCGCACCGACTCCGTGCGAGAAGTCCCGCTGGGCGATCTGCTCCCAGGCGGAGCCGGGCAGGCCAGGGTAGGACACTGAGGTGACAGCGGGGTGATCGCACAGCCGTTGCGCCAGCGCCTCTGCGTTGCGGCAGTGCCGGTCCATGCGGATATCCAGCGTCTCGATGCCCTCCAGCGCCTGCTGGGCGTTCCAGGGCGCAAGGGTCGGGCCCAGGTCGTTGAGCAGCTGGGCCCGCAGCAGGTGGAGCAGGGCCCCATGGTTGCCGGCCAGCTCGACCAGGGAACGGCCCCCGAATCGTCGTCGTGGTGCCGTGAACTGAGGCCAGCGTTCTGGTTGCGCAGCAGGGTCGAAGCGGCCGGTGTCCACCACCGCTCCGGCCAGCGTCGTGCCATTGCCGGTGAGGTACTTCGTCACCGAGTGCACGACGATGTCTGCGCCCAGCTCGCCCGGCCGGCACAGGTACGGCGTCGCCAGCGTGTTGTCGACGACGAGCGCGACGCCGCTGGCACGAGCGACCTCCGCCAGGACGGGGATGTCGGCCAGGTCCCCGTGCGGGTTGCCGATCGACTCCACCAGGAAGACCCGGGTGCGGGGAGTCACTGCAGCCCGCCAGGCCTCGGGATCTTTCGAATCGACCCAGGTCACCTCGATGCCGGCCTCAGCTAGAGAATCGTTGAGCAGATCTGCCGTGCCACCGTATATCCGGTCTCCGGCGACCACATGCCCCGCGGGCGCAGCCGCGTGGGCTTCGCCGTCGGGACTCTGACCCGAACGGCCGGCCAGGGCGAGGAGGGTGAGCGCCACGGCGGCCTGCCCCGAGGACGTGGCCACCGCCCCTGCCCCTCCCTCGAGCGCGGCGAGCCGCCTCTCCAGCAGTCCTACTGTGGGGTTCCCCGTCCGGGAATAGGTGAAGCCTGCCTCTCTCTGGGCGAACACTTCCCGTGCGTGGGCCAGCGACGTGAACTGATATGCCGCGCTGAGGTGAACAGGCGGGTGAACCGGCGCAGCGATGGGCGCTCCGTCCAGGCCGCTTCGGGTCTGCAGCGTCGCACAAGCCGGCTGACGCGCCGGCAGAGGCGTTGAGCCAGGGTGGTGATCGGCAGCGGACTCCGCAGGTGGCGGACAGACGTGCGATGAAGGTGTCGTGGACAACGGATGACCCCTATCTCCGGGGGCGCCTCGGGTATCCGAGAAAGCGCCGTGCTTGCCAGAAGCGGTGTGGCTTCCGACCGGATCGTCATCTGGGGCACCCCGTCACAGCGGGAAAGGGTTGCCGACCGGTCTGCCAGAGCAATACGACCGGTACTCATGATCCTGGCGATGATGCTACCAAGAATTTCCCCGGAGAGTCAGACGATTTCGTTAGACTACGGGGGATAATTCCGGCACCCGCCGTCCACACCCGAGGTCCACAAGGAGGGCTCATGGCCAAGGATTCAACGTTCGATATCGTGTCGACAGTCGATAAGCAGGAAGTCTCCAATGCGCTGAACCAGGCGCAGAAGGAAGTCGCCCAGCGCTACGATTTCCGCGGCACCGGAGCCGAAGTCGACTACTCCGGAGACAAGATCCTGATCAAAGCCAACTCCGAGGAACGCGCCAAGGCAGTCCAGGACGTCTTCGGCTCGAAGCTCGTCAAGCGCGGCATCTCGCTGAAGTCCTTCGACGCCGGTGAGCCCTACGCCTCGGGCAAGGAGTACCGCATCGAGGGCGTCATCAAGGAGGGCATCGACCAGCCCACGGCGAAGAAGATCTCCAAAATCATCCGCGATGAGGGGCCGAAATCGGTCAAAGCCACGATCCAGGGGGACGAGCTCCGGGTCAGCTCCAAGTCACGTGATGACCTGCAGAGCGTCATCGCGCTGCTGGGCGACTTCGAAGACGCCGACCTGCAGTTCGTGAACATGCGCTGACCAGCACGAGCCGATGCGGAATGCCTAGGCGGCTTCCGCGTCGTCGTGCCACTGAGGGTCGTCACCGCGCAGCTCGTGGAGCACATGGTCGAAGAAGCTGCGCACTTCGTCCCAGCGGACGACGGCGCTGGCCAGGTGTTCCTCCAGGCGCTCGATCTCGGCGTGCTGCGCCTGCTGCAGCCGCTGGCGCGCGATTTCGGCACGGAGTCCCGCCGAGGCGGCATCCGCGTCGGCGAGTACGCGCCGGAGGTCCCGTTCGAGGTCTTCCGGCATCGGAGGCATCCCGGACCTCATAGCAGCACCGTCAGCCCGATGATTCCCAGCGGCAGGACGAGGAAGATCCCCAGCACCCACAGGGCGACGTAGAGCTTGTTCTCCGCGCCGAGGTTGCCGATCAGCGTGGCCCCGCGAAGCGGCACCTGACGCAGGCCGGGCAGGCCGTAGATGATGGAGACAGCCAGCAGATTGTAGAGCAGGTGGACCAGGGCCGCCTGCAGTGCGAACTGACCTGCCGGGCCGGAGAACGCGAAGGCAGCGATGAGCGCCGTCAGCGTCGTGCCGATATTCGCGCCCAGGGTGAAGGGGTAGATCTGCTTCAGCGAGAATTTGCCCGAGCCGGCCAGCGGGATGACCAGCGCCGTCGTCGTGGTCGAGGACTGCACCATGACTGTCATCAGGGTGCCCGAGGCGATCCCGGAGAAGGATCCACGGCCGATCGCGGCGTGCAGCACCTGCTCGGCGCGGCCCACCATGAGCACTTTGAGCAGCGTCCCGATGAAGTTGATGACGGCGAGGATGAGCGCCACCCCGACGACGACGAGGACGATGCCCTGCCAAGGCTGCGGAATGAACGAGACGCTGGATTCCAGCGTGACCGTCAGCGGCTGTGTTGCGCCTTTGATGGTGGAGCCGACGCCGCCGAAGATCGTGGCGAACAGTCCTCCGTCGCTGCCCGCTGCCTGCGCGGAGAGCCAGCCGGAGAGACGCTCGAGGACCCCGAACATCATCTCCAGCGGCAGGAAGATGATCACGGCCAGCAGGTTGAAGCAGTCGTGGATGGAGGCGGCGGTGAAGCCGCGCCGGAAGGATTCCTTATCCCGGACCATACCCAGGCTCACCAGCGTGCTGGTCAGCGTGGTGCCGACATTGGCGCCCATGAGCATGGGGATCGCGATCTCCATCGGCAGCCCGCCGGCTGTGAGGCCCAC
>DXGD01000079.1 GCA_019114115.1 Candidatus Nesterenkonia stercoripullorum | reverse complement strand
TGCGACGATGCAGGCGTTCAAGCAGCGGGCGATCAAAGAGGACAAAGAGGTCATGCCGGATGAGGATCCGGATACTGGTGAGCCGATTGACTATGACGCGATCTTCACCGCGGACCCTGGTGCGATATGGCGTGTCCCGCGCACAGCCGAGATCTGGGAGTCCGGCAACCTGGATCTGACTCCGATCTGGACGGGCCTGGACCGCGCTATCCAGATTCTCTCAGCGGTGACGTTCACGCCGCTGGCCATGTTCCAGCAGGACGGAGCGAACCAGTCAGCCGCTGGGGCGACGTTCGCCCGTGAGTCCCGTACTTTCAAGGTCGAGGATCGGCAGCCACGTTTGGCCGTTGCGCTGGAGCGGGCGTTGGCGATGATCTTCCGTCTTCGGGATGCCGATGACTCTCGTGCCGATGCAGCCAATTTGTCTGTGGTGTGGAAGCCGGCTGAGCGGTATAGCTTGGCGGAGAAGTCGGATGCGATGACGAAGCTGACCGCGCTGCCATGGGAGGCCCGCATGGTCGATGTCATGCAGTACTCGGCAGCTGACGTGGAGCGGATGAAGCGCCAGCGCCTCGACGACATGACCTCCGAGATGATGGCATCCTTCGATCAGCAGAACCCGGACGGCCTGCCTGTGGGTGCGCCGGCCGCTGCCGGCACTGAGGGCACAGAGGAAGCGGATAAGTCGCTGAACACGCGTGCGGTCGCGCTGGGTGCGCTCATCCGTGCCGGCGTTCTCCCGAAGTCTGCGGCTGAGCAGACTGGCTTCCAGAACTTGAACTTCTGGGACAACGCACGGCCGATCACCATTCGAGACCACGGCGAGTAGCACCAATGAGCGTTGAAGCTGCTGTCGCCTCGCACACGGCGGTGCGCAACTCGCTGGGATCCCGCGTGGTCGCATCCGCTTCTGGTGCGATCGCCATTCAGGATGACTGGTTTAACCTGTCGTCAACATGGGACACGGCCCGCGGTATTGCTGACATCGTTGATTCCGGTGTGCGCCAGGAAGCGGCTATCACTCAGTCGTACATGGCGCAGGTCTACGGTGCACAGGGCATCACCCCGAACGAGCCGGCGCTGGCCATACGTGGATCTCTCCGTACGGGCAGCACCACCGCACTGTCGTATCGTCGCCTCGCCTCTGACATGCGGTACCTGCTGACCAATGGCGAGCCCGAGCAGGTGGCATTGGGTTCAGTGTTCCGCCGCCTTGAGCAGATGGTCACTGATGATCTGGCGATGGGGATGCGTGAGCAGTCACGCCGCTTCATCATGGCGAACGGTCGCACGACTCGCGGCTTCCGCCGCGTGATCCGCCCGGAGATGTCCACTTCGGGGACGTGCGGGTTGTGCATGGTGGCCTCGGATAACGTCTATGGTCGCGCTGACTTGCTGCCGATCCACAACCGGTGCCGCTGCATCGTCAGCCCCATCACCAAAGACCACGATCCAGGTGACCTAAACAAGGTGGACCTGGAGGCTATCTATGCCGCGGCGGGCAGCACGCAGGCCAAAGACCTAATTAATGTCCGCGTACGCGACGTGGAGCACGGCGAGCTTGGCCCCCGCATCGTGCCGGCAGACGCGCCCGGGGAGGCCGACTACAAGGGCTACCTGCGCAACCGGGTGCCCCGCTGGGAGCAGCCTTACGCGGAGGCTCTGAGCAACGCGGAGAAGCAGATCATCGACATCGAGGCGCGGATCGCTTCTCGCACTGAGCGCCCGGATGACCATAAGTGGCTGGACGCGAATCGTAAGAGCGCGAACAAGGCTCGCACGAAGCTTCAGCAGCTCTACACATCTCGGGCGAATCTTGCCGAGATGCGTGCCGCCTAAGACCTACGCACTGGCCGATATGGCCGCTCAACCCACCTGCTAAGGATGCTCCATCATGCCTAAGTCCCTGCTTGACCTGTTCCTGATGACCCTCGACGGCGGGGGAGAGGGTGGTTCCAGTAACCCGCCCAGCGATCCTCCTGAGAATGGTTCGCAAGGTGGCGAGGAGGGCGATAAGGGCTTCCCTGCCAATACTCCGACCTCGGATATGGATGACGCCCAGAAGGCCGCGTACTACAAGTACCAGGCCCGCAAGCATGAGACCCGTAGCAAGAACAGCGTCTCCAAGGATGACTACCAGAAGCTCAAGGACGAGCTGGACCAGTTGAAGCAGGCTGGCATGTCCGACCAGGAACGCTCCGTCGAGGACGCCCGGAGAACTGCCCGCAGTGAGGGTGAGACTGCCGCCGCGAAGCAGTATCAGAAGCGCCTGGTCATTGCGGAGCTGCGGCTGGCTACGGGCCAACCAGAGGACGCCTTGAAGTACCTCGACCACAACGCTTTCCTTACCGATTCCGGTGAGGTGGACACCGACAGGGTGACCGAATACGCCGACCAAACCGGTCAGGCCCGAAATGAGCAGCGACGTCAGGACGTCGAGCGCCTCGGGTCGATGGATGCCGGTAAGCGAGGCACACACGATGGCGGCAAGCCGTCAGTCAACACAGGACGCGAACGCTATCTGGCTCGCGTCGGTAAAACCAACGAACGGAAGGACTGAGTAATGCCGAATCTGCATTCTGAGTCATTCGGTGTCGCTGAGAAAGCATCCTGGCTTGCGTCTGCCCATGGTATTTGGAACGGCCGCACTGTCCGCCTGCTTGTCAGCGCTTTCACCGATGAGTACCGCCCGGATGGACAGTTCTTGTCTGCCGGCACCCCTCTTCAGGAGAACAACGACGGTCTGCATGTGCCCTACGCCGGCACTGGCCGCTTCGCTGGCTTCCTCCTGACTGACCAGTCGGTCGTCAACACCGACGAGACCATCAACGTGCCCCTGCTCGATCATGGGCGCGTGAACGTGGACAAGCTGCCCCTGGACTTCACTGTCCCCGCACCGGGCAACGATGACACCACGTTCGTCTATCTAAACGCAGCCGCACGGGATTCCGGTGGCGGGAATGGAGGTGAGGGCTGATGCAGCTCTGGACTGACCTCATTACGCCGCAGGAGCTGACTGGTGTCGCCCGCGGTGCCATGGAACTCTACGAGGCTGGCGAGGGAGACGACGCGCAGGGTGCGACCT
>DXGD01000078.1 GCA_019114115.1 Candidatus Nesterenkonia stercoripullorum | reverse complement strand
GAGGAGGAGTGTGCGGCGTTTCGTCGCGGGTGAGCATCAGGGCGAGGCGGTCGTCCGCTTCGGCGTCGGCCCCCAGGCGCTGTCCCCTGCGGGCGCGCAGCATGTCGAGCAGGTTCTCGTGCTCGCCGCCTTCAGGGGATTCCGGGGCAGTCCTCCCGCGCTGTGTCTCTGCGCCGAATTCTGCCGATGAAGCGCTGCCCGCCGGCGTGCGATCGGCAGGACCCGCTTCTGGCGCGCGCTGCCGGGCAGAGGGCTTCTGCGTGCCCTCGGGCTCCTCCGGGTGATGGCCTGAAGGGCTGGGCAGCGGAGTGACCAGCGTCTGCGGGCCCCGCGTGTACCGCGTGCGACTCGCCGGCTCCTCGACGTCGAAGGGTGCGTCGACGGCCTCAAGCCGTGACGGGGACCTGCGGGGATCCGCTGTGGAGAGCGAGGACAGTGACTGAGCCCACTCGTTGAGGGGATCCAGATGACGTGACTCGACGGCGAAGCTCCATTGTGCTGGAAGCTCCTGCGCGGCCTCCCCGGGATCTTCTCCGGGCACATCGAACCAGCATGCGACCTGCCACAGCCCGCTCGGGGTGCGCCAGGCGTCCCACTCCGCCGTCCCGGGATCGATGCCCAAGCTGCGCATCCGGGCCAGTGCCATCGCCTCCAAGGAGGCCGGCCGGTCCCCGAAGGCAAGCCGGTGGGCCTCAGCCGAGGACGCCGAGGCGATCTCCGTCGAACGCGCGCGCTGGGCCATGTAGAACCGCTCCGCCTGCACCGGCCCGGCGTACTTCTCCACGTATGCCGCATCGTGTCCCGAGGCCGCGACGACGTCGGAGACTGTCGCGCCGGCGCGGAGCTGAGCCTGGATTTCCCGCGGCGACAGTGAGCGACCGCCTTCGCGTGCGGCACGCGTGGTGGCTTCAGCCCGGGCCGAGCGCGGATTGGGACGGCTGATGGCTGTGCGCAGCGCTTGGTCGACGGGCAGGGCGAACTCTTCTCCGGCGTCGTCGGAGAGGATCAGCCGGTAGTTCTCGGGATCCTCGTCGATTCCCACGATTCGCAGGTGCTGCATGTGGATTTCCTTCGCAAGACGAACTCATCACAACGACTGAGCTGAGCACCAGCCGATAGTGTGATCAGCACAGGTGCTGGCACGGTCGTCCGGCCGCGCGGCGCGCGGCGCGGATAGTGCGGCCACTGTATCGCGTCTGGGCAGATCTGGCTCGGCATCGCTCAACCTGTTCTGGAAGCTGAGCGAGCTCAGCTCATACGTCTGTCGAGGATGCCAGGGGCATGGACCCTCCTGCCGGTGCCGCTGCCGGTGCCCGGCGTCCGGTGATATGCGGCCTGTTGTCCGCTGAGAGCCATATGACAAGGGTAGATTTGGTCTTTCGGCTGCTATACGACACAATCTGTGCGACCTGCTTTTCCCAGTAGTGCTCATCACGGCGAATCCCGGGGCTTTCCCCACTACGCGATGCAACGTATCAGCGGGACTGGGAGCAGGCGTCTGCCGGCACAACAGTGACGGTTTGGCGGCACTGACCATTTCGAGGATCCCGGAGTGTGGAGCGACACCCATGGCAACCGATTACGACGCACCGCGTAAGAACGAAGACGACGTCAGCGAAGACTCCATTGAGGAGTTGAAGAACCGGTCCACGGATCGGCAGTCCGCAGTAGTGGACGAAGATGAGGCGGAGGCCGCCGAAGGGTTCGAGCTTCCCGGGGCAGATCTCTCTGATGAGGAACTCCAGGTCAGAGTTCTGCCGGCTCAGTCCGACGAATTCACCTGCGCCTCCTGCTTTCTTGTGCGGCACCGGTCTCAGGTGGCTCGCGAGGAGAACGGCATGTTCTTCTGCAAGGACTGCGAAGCCTGATTTCACGCCCGGCGTGCGTCCATGGCGGACATGCGCCGAAGTGCGAGAGACAATGACGGGGGCCTGTCAGCGGTGTACGTGCCGCGGGCGGGCCCCCGTCGTCGCGAGGAGCAGCTGCTGCGTCCGTGATGTGCCCACCTCAGAGGTGGATGTGGTGTGCCCAGCTGGGGAGCGGACGCGGTGACTCGTCGGAGCCTGCGCTCGCCCTTCAGGATTCGGCGATGCTCACGCCCGTCTCGCGCACGGGCTCCGTCGAGCCCAGTGCGTTGAGGATGGCCTCCGGGTGCCGAGTGGAGAAGAGCCAGTAGGGCGTGGCGTCCTGTTCGTCCGTGATCTGCGCGGTGATCACCGGGCCGATCCAGCCACGGACGCACTGATAGGACCGGGCGTCGAAACCCGGCCCGAGCTGCTCCCGCGCGGCCGGGCCCCTGTGTCCGACGACGCGGCCGAGATGCTCGCGTTCGATCTGTGCCCGGCCGACCCGCAGCACAGTCCCGGTCACCTCGAGGCGTGGGGTCGTGGCCAGCAGCGCGAGGACAAGCAGCGCCATCCCCACCACCATGGCGATGACGCCCCAGGTCAGACCGATAGGGAAGAACGTCAGGGAGATCGACGCGCCGACGATGACCGCGGCGACCCAGAGCCACCACGCCGGCCAGAGCCGTTCCGAATACACCACGGCGTCCTCGGATGGTCCGCCCGCGGCAGCGCGCGCGGGCTCTGCGGCATCAGAAGTCATGTGTCCTATCGTCGCACGATTTGGAGACGACGGTAGACTCTGCGCTGTGACTGAGATTCCCGTGCCGGTGACTCGACTGGACCTCGATATGCCCCTGCCGCACTACGCACACCCCGGCGATGCCGGGGCCGATCTGTGCTCGACGGAGAGCTTCGTGCTCAGCCCTGGTGAGCGCAGACTGGTGCCCACCGGCATCGCGATGGCTCTGCCAGCCGGGTGGGTCGGCCTGATCCATCCGCGCAGCGGTCTCGCCGTCAAGCACGGCGTCTCCATGGTCAACGCCCCGGGAACCATCGACTCTGGGTATCGTGGGGAGATCAAGGTGTGCCTGGTCAACACCGACTGGCACGACCCGGTGAGCTTCTCGCGGGGGGACCGCATCGCCCAGCTGGTCATCCAGCATGTGGCCCAGGCAGCGTTCACCCCGGTCCCCGATGTCGGCACGACGGCGCGCGGCCAGGGGGGCTTCGGCTCGACCGGTGTGGCCTCGGGCAGCGGGGGAACGGCATGAGACAGGTCGTGTAGCGGCTCCGCCGGTGACCGAAGCCGGTCCCGGCTAGTGCCGGGCGCGGGCGCCGCCCGGCGCGGTGAGCGCCGCCCGGTGAGACGAATACTGCGATGGCAAAGCTGTCCTAGGCAGCGTGAGTGAGGTGAGGAGACGGATGGTCTTCGGTAAGAAGAAGAAAGCACGGGCCGACGCTGCGGGCGCCGAAGCTGACGGCACGTCGGCAGGAGGCACGCCAATAGGAGGCGTGGAGGTCGACAATGCGGCAGCCCAGGGCAGAGCCGCCCAGGGCAGCACAGCCCAGGGCAGCACAGCCCAGGCCGAAGCGGTCGAGGGGAGGGCGGCCGAGGGTAAGGCAGCCGGGTCCTCTGACGCGAAGGGGGCAGCCGAGGGCGCTGCTTCTGCCGACGAGGCCACCTCGGACGGTCGTGCAGCAGCGACTGCGGAGACGGCCACTGCAGAGACGGTGGCCGCCGTCGCCGCAGCCTCCGCCGATGCACCCTCGGGGACTCCGCGGGATGTCGCCGAGCTCTCCAGCACGAAAGGCTTCCTCGATTTCGGCGGCCTGCTGATCCCCGCCTCTCCGCAGCAGAAGGTCCGCCTGGACATCGACCAGAAGACCAAGCGCGTCGTCGCCCTGACCATCACACTCGGGCAGGCCAGCATTCAGCTGCAGCCGTTCTCGGCGCCCAAGTCCGGTGGCACATGGGAAGAGGTGCGTCAGCAGATCGCCGATTCCGTGAAGACCCAGAAGGGGCGCATCAAAGAGGTGGACGGCCGGTTCGGAAGAGAGCTTGCCGCTCGTGTGCCGACAACGCTGAAAGACGGTCGCCAAGGGTGGAGAGTCGCCCGCTTCATCGGCTTCGAGGGCCCGCGCTGGTTCCTGCGAGGCGTCGTCGGCGGTCGCGGGGCTATCGACTCTGCTGCGGCCCGTGAGGTCGAGGACTTCTTCGCATCGGTCGTCGTCGTCCGTGGCGAGGACCCGCTGCCTCCCCGCGAGCTGCTTCCACTGCGCCCGCCCGAAGGCGCGAAGCGGGTGTCTGTGCCGCGCAACCCTGCGCAGCGTCGTGATGCCGGCAACGGACCGAATCCCGGTGCGGCAGCTTTGGATTCGACATCGGAAGGTCAGTCCTGAGCGATGACCCCTGACCAGCATGCCTCGCCCCAGGATCCATCTGAGTCATCAGGTGGGAAGGACTCATCGGCTGAATCAGCGTCGCAGGGCTCTCCCGCTCCGGCTGATCAGTCGTCGGCGGGCACTGCACGCCACATGACGGCGGCGGCCGCCTCCTCGATGCGCACCCGTGACGACGGCACGCTCGATGTCATGGGGTCGATCGGGGGAGTGCGCGGTCTGCTGGAAGCCAGCCTCCCTGCTGCAGGGTTCCTCGTCGCGTTCGTCCTGACCGAGGACCTG
>DXGD01000077.1 GCA_019114115.1 Candidatus Nesterenkonia stercoripullorum | reverse complement strand
GCAGGTTCCGCCGAAGACGCCCTTCTCCGCGATCACCACGGACTTGTCGCTCCAGTGATCTGTCAGCAGGGAGTTCCCCGAGCCCGAGCCGATGATCGCCAGATCGGCCCGCACCGGACGTGCATTGCGGCTGTCTTCAGTCATGACCATGGACTCCATCCTATGACCACCACGCCAGTGGTCGCGGCGGCTGGGCTGATCACGGCGAAACGACCGGCCGCTGCTGCGGCTGGAGCTCCACGAGCTTGGCGTTGCGCTCCTGGACCTTCTCACTCGGTGGGAACATCAGGGAGCCGATGATGCATATCGCGAAGTTCAGGACCAGTCCGTAGGTTCCTCCGTGGACCCCCAGCACTGTGCTGTTCCCGGTCAGAGTGAGAGCCGCTGCGAGGCCGGCGCCTGCGAGCATGCCCCAGAAGACCGGCTTCGCGGCCAGTCGCTTCCAGTACAGCCCCACCACGAACGCCGGTGCTACCTGCACCAGGATCTCGAACTTCAGCACGAAGATCTGGTAGAGGGTTCCTGGAGGGTTCCAGGCGATCCAGAGCAGAATCGCCACCATGACGATCCCCGCTGCCTTCCCGACCTTGACCTTCAGCGCGTCACTGGCGTCAGGCTTGATGTACTTGCCGAAGATGTCGTGCGAGATCATCGAGGAGAAGCTGAGCAGGACCGAGTCCGCGGTCGAGACAATAGCCCCGACGATGGCGCCGAAGAGAATCACCATCATCCAGTAGAACACCGGGTTCAGCGCCGCTATGTCGTTGGCTAGCATGCCCACGAGCTCCTCGGAGGCGGAGACATCCAGCCCGGGGTAGAGGTCGATGCAGATGATGCCCACGACGAAGACGAAACCCGAGGTGATGAACGGCATCCAGGCCATGCGCGCCAGAGAGCGCTTGAGCACACGTTCCGACTGCGAGGAGTAGACGCGTTGGATGGCGTGCGGGTACATCGCCGCGCCGAAGCCTACGATCACCAACATCGACAGCCAGTTGATGGAGGTCAGCGTGTCGGGCACGCCTATCTTCTCGGGTTCGTTCGCTGCGATGGAGGCCGTCAGGTCGGTGATGCTGCCGCCGGCCAGCAGCAGAGCCCCGACCATCATCACGATGATGCCGATCATCAAGATGATGCCTTGCACCATATCGGTCAGCGCCACTGCCCTCATACCGCCGAGCCACTCGTAGGCCAGCATGACGATGATGAACGCGATGACAGCCCAGTGATACGGGACGAACCCCGCGGTCAGTCCGGAGATGGCGTGCCCGATGGCGACCAGCTGCTCGAGCATGTAGTTGGCCAGCCCCCACAGCATCAGCACGACGGCCAGGACAGTCACCCCGGTGGAGCCGAATCGGGTGGAGATCCAATCTGTCGGCGTGACGAAGCGACGCTGTTTGCCCACGACGTAGAGTCGCGGGGCGAAGAGCAGATAGATCCCGATGATGAGGGTGAAGAACGGGATCGACTGCAGCCAGGAGAACCCTTCGCGGTAGGCCTGCGGAGCGTACCCCACCACGGTGTTGCCGCTGTACTGGGTTGCGTACAGCGTGAAGAACAAGGTGATCAGGCCGAGATTCCGGCCAGCCAGATAGTATTCGCTGACGCTCTTGCCCAGCGATTTCCCCCGTCCGGAGAAATAGCCGATGGCAACCATCGCCACGGCATACAGAGACAGGATGATGATGGCGTCTGGCCCGGCGAAGGCGAGCTGCGCGTCCATGGTCTCTTCCTCCATGGGTCATTCACCCCCTTTCCGCCGTGCATCAGTGCCCTGCGCTGTGTCCTGACCGCTGCCCTGCGCTGGACCCTGCGCTGGGCCCTGCTCAGGCTGATACTGGGCCGAGACCTGCCCGGTCGCTGCGGCGGCACGGGCGGCCTCTTCGGCGTCCTCGACGATGTTCCACTGCGTCATGCAGGCCCAGTGGAGGAACGCGGCCAAAGCCACGGACAGGATCACGACGAGCAACACCCAGTACGGGACCCCGAGGATGAACGGTTCGATGCTTCCTTCCGGCAGAAACCACGGCGCGTTGAAGAGTACCAGGACCCCCAGGACCCACCAGATCCACTTCTTCCGAATCGGCTCTTTCATGTCTGCGACTCACTTCACGGTTGTATGCAATTCCCTCAGCAATCCCGTTGCGTCTTGTGGACGCCGCCTGTCATTGCCTGCCATGACTGTGTAGCGAGAGCCGGATACGTCACGCTTGAGCCAAGACAGCTAAGATCGTATACGATAATGAGTGATCTAGCTAACATGCAACGATTCGATCGTTGCTCATTCGCACGTGAAGGTGGCACATGACATCACCACAGGCTCCGCTGGCGGGGTTGAAAGTCGTCGAGATGGGACAGCTGATCGCCGGCCCATTCTGCGGCCAGCTGCTGGGCGACGCCGGCGCAGATATCGTCAAGATCGAGGAGCCCCGGGCAGGAGATCCGCTGCGACAGTGGGGGCAGGCGCACCCGCAGGGCCACTCATTGTGGTGGGCCGTCCTGGGACGCAATAAGCGATCCGTCGCGGTGGACTTGAGGACCTCGAAGGGGCAGCAGATCGCCAAGGACCTCATCCAGGACGCGGACATCCTGATCGAGAATTTCCGGCCCGGCGCGATGGAGCGCTGGGGCATGGACTACGCCACGCTCAGCGCCACCAACCCCGGGCTCATCATGGTCCGGGTCTCCGGATTCGGCCAGACCGGACCATACGCCCAGCGCGCCGGATACGGATCCATCGGAGAGGCCATGGGCGGGATGCGTTACGTCGTCGGCGATCCGGACTCTCCACCGTCCCGGGTCGGGATCTCCATCGGTGACACCCTGGCTGCGACCTTCGCCGCGCTCGGTGCGCTGACGGCGCTTCACGAGCGGCACCGGTCCGGCCGGGGGCAGGTCGTCGACGCCTCCATCTATGAGTCGGTTCTCGGGGTCATGGAGTCGCTGGTTCCCGACTGGGCCGTTGGCGGGGTTCAGCGCGAACGCAGCGGCTCCGTGCTGCCCAAGATCGCCCCGAGCAACGTCTATCCTGCAGGCGACGGCACCTGGCTCATCATTGCCGCCAACCAGGACACGGTCTTCCGCAGGCTGTGCACCGCCATCGACCGTCCAGAACTGGCCGCAGACAGTCGATTCCTCGGACACCATGAACGCGGCGCGCATCAAGCAGAACTCGACGACATCATCGCAGGCTACACCGTGAGGTTCGACGCCGAGGACCTCGAGGCCAGGCTCACCGAGCACGGTGTCCCCGTCGGACGGATCTTCCGCCCCCAGGACATGCTCGGGGACCCTCAGTTCCAGGCGCGGGAGTCGATCGTCTCCGTGCCCCATCCGACACTTGGCGAAGTACCCATGCAGAACACCTTCCCACGCTTCAGCAGAACCGACGGAGAAATACGATGGCCCGGTCCCGCTCTCGGCGAGCACACCGCAGAGGTGCTCAGCGAGCACGGGTACTCCGCTGCTGAGATCTCAGCGCTGGAGGCAGAGGAAGTAGTGCGATGACCGACTCCACAGCTGAGCAGCCCGACCTCCTCCGGGCATGGCACCTGCCGGAGCGCACCCGAGTCGTGGAAGTAGGCCTCCGCGACGGCCTTCAGGCGGTGGAACAGCCGCTGCCTACCAACACGAAGCTGGAGATCGTCGACCGTCTCATCGCGGCCGGGGTGCAAGAGATCGAAGTGGCATCGTTCGCGCACCCCAAAGTCTTACCGCAACTGGCCGATGCCAGTGAGGTCATCGCCGCCCTGCCGCGTGATGGCGGCACCCGATACCGCGCGCTGGTCCCGAATCTGCGCGGAATGGAGCGTGCCGCCGAGTGCGCGCTCGACGAAGTCGCCATTGTGATTCCGGCCGACGACGGCATGGCGCGGAAGAACCAGAACCGCAGCACCGCTGAGCTGATCGCGGATCTCGCGGAGGTCGGGGCGGTGGCCCGCTCGGTCGGGCAGCGCCTGGTCGTCGGCATCGCCTGTTCGTTCTTCGCGCCCTGCCGTGGCCAAGTCAGCGAGGCGGAACGGCTGCGGGTAGTCGAGGCAGCATTGGAGGCGGGCGCGCACGGCGTCTATCTTGCGACGACGACGGGCCAGGAGCATCCGCGCGAGGTCTACGCGGGAGTGCGCGGGGTGCTGGACCGCTACCCCGATCTCGACGTCGGCCTGCACTTGCACAACCGCAACGGCTTCGCTCCGGCGAACGCGCTCGCGGGGCTCTCAGCCGGAGCGAACTGGCTCGAGGCCTCCTTCTCCGGCCTCGGCGGGGATATGTGGTTCCCCGGTGACCCCGCGGTCTTGGGCAATATGCCCACCGAGGACTTGCTGCACCTGCTGGATTCGATAGGAGTGGCCACCGGTATCGATTTCGAGGCGTACCGCCTCCTCGCCGAAGACGTCACGCAGCTCACCGGATTTCCGCGGGCCTCCTTCGTCTCCCGTGGCGGGACGCGCAGAGCCCTTGCAGAGGCAGAATGGCCGTCGTGATGCCCAGCGTGAAAGACCGGCTCCTGGACCTCCTCGTCTCCGGGGAATACCTCGGAGGCCAGTGGCTGCGAGAATCCAATCTGGCCACTGCGCTGGGCGTGAGCAGGACCCCCATCCGGGATGCGCTGCGTGAGCTGTCCACTGTCGGCGTGGTGGATCTAGTCCCTCACCGTGGCGCTCGCATCCGCCACTACAGCCTGTCCGACATCGAGGACGTCTACCGGGCCCGCGCTGTCGTCGAGCCAGCGGCGGTGGCCAGTGCCGTCCCGCAGCTGCGAGGCCAGGACATCGAGCGACTCAATGACCTGAACGCCCAGATGGCGGCGCTGCCCGTTGACGAAGGACCTCCCACGGAGGCAGCGGCACGCGGTGAGCTCTCCCGGCTCAACAACGCCTTTCACCAGGTCTTCCTCGACGCGGCCACCAACCGCCCCCTGGCGGCGGCCGCCATGCACCTGCGGACTCCCCTGCTCGTGGCCAAAGTGTTCGTCTCCTATTCGCCGACAGCACTGGAACGCAGCATCATGCATCATCAGGAGCTGGCGATCGCCGCGTCAGTGCAGGACGCCGACTGGGCCGCCGCTATCATGCGCGCCCATATCCTGGCGGGCCTTCAAGGACACCGGGATTCAGCGACGGCGGAAAGTCCCTGAGGAGCTGACGGTAGGAAGAACTGGCTCTCGTCGGTCTGCCCCCAAGGTTCCCCCTCCACCGTCCCCGGCAGCCACTATTCCGCCGCCTCGCTAGCCGGGACTGACACCTCCCGCCAGGTCACGAGCACCCGCACCACGCTTCGCCTCGACGTGTCCCCACAGACGCGGCGTTCCTCACTATGATGGAGGGGTGCGCATCATGAGCATCTCCAGCTTGAAAGGCGGAGTCGGTAAGACTTCCGTGACCACCGGCCTGGCTTCGGCTGCCTTGCAGCGAGGCCTGAGGACCCTCGTCATCGACCTGGATCCTCATGCCGACACCACGACCGGGCTCGCTGTCTCGCAGGGTGCCGGCACTGAGGCAGGCCAGCTGCTCAGAGACGCCCGGCGCGCCGATCTCAAGGAGCACGTGGTCCCATCGGGCTGGCTGGACATGCTCTCCGACGAAGACCGGCAGCGTGCCACGCTCGACGTCGTCCCCGGTTCCGCCCTCTCGGCCACCTTCGACAGGCCCGATATCCGTCCCAAGGACCTGCGGCGGCTGAGGACTCTGCTCGAGGGCGTCCGGGGCTATGATTTCGTGATGATCGACTGCCCGCCCTCATTGTCGGGCCTCACCCGCATCGGATGGGCGGCCTCGCATCAGGTGCTGCTTGTTGCCGAGCCGAGCCTCTTCTCCGTGGCCGGGACGGAACGCACAATGCGCGCCATCAGCATCTTTTCGCAGGAGTTCGCACCTTCGCTGCGCTCAGCGGGGGTCCTGGTGAACCGGGTTCGGGCAGATTCCACCGAACACGAATACCGGCTGCTGGAAATGGAGCGCCTCTATCAGGACAAGCTGCTCCTACCGATCCTGGAGGAGAACCTCTGGTGGCAGCAGGTCCAGGGTGCGGCCTATCCCGTCCACTTGTGGCCGGGCGACCAGGTCCGCGATATGGCGCGCTCTTTCGACCAGCTTCTCGATCAGCTCAGCTGAGCAGAGGTCCACGCCGCGCGAGCGGCGCCGTGTAGGGCCTGCTCAGGAGGCCTGAGGACGACGCCGGGCGCGCAGCTGGGCCAGTTCGTCCTGCTGCTCCATGGCCTGCTGAGCGGCAGTCTCAGAACTGTCCGCTTCCTCTGCGCTGCGTTCGCGCGGGAGTTCAGCCAGGCTTCCCTCCACCTCACGCCACACTCGGCCCACGGCGATCCCGAATACACCCTGACCGCCCTGGACGAGGTCGATCACCTCATCAGCAGATGTGCACTCATAGACCGAGGCCCCATCTGACATGAGCGTGATCTGCGCGAGATCCTGCACGCCCCGTTCACGGAGGTGCTCGATAGCGGAGCGGATCTGCTGGAGCGAGACACCGGTGTCCAGGAGCCGTTTGACGACCTTGAGCACGAGGATGTCGCGGAAGGAGTACAGACGCGCTGATCCGGAACCGGAAGCATTGCGCAGGGTGGGCTGGACCAGTTTCGTCCGCGCCCAATAGTCCAGCTGCCGGTACGTGATACCAGCAGCGGAGCAGGCGATCGGGCCCCGGTAGCCCATTTCTTCGTCGAGTTCGGGCATACCGTCACTGAAGAGCAGCTGCTGTTCAGCGACAGTGGCAGCGCCGGCACCCGTACGCGCCGCGCGCGCCTCGGGGCGTGAATCCGAACTCACGTAACGTCCTCCTCATTGCGGCCAAGCGCCTCAGCACTGTGCCCCTCCGGGTCATGCCCGTCATGGTCTCTAAAGTGCGCTCCCACTACAGCCTCGCCAGCCTGGGCACAAACTGTCGTGGCACAACACTGGTTTCGACGGTATTGCGCTGCGGCTCGTGGGTCAATCACCGTGGCTCTAACTCTACGGCGTGTCGGCAGAAAGCACTAGACGAGCTGCCGCACCGTGTCGGCACAATTGCCTGGTTGTGGACGGCGTCAGCGATACGCGTGCCGGCAGGGTGTCGGTATCAGCCGCCTTCTTCACGAAAATCCTCGGGGTCGGCACCGTCGAGGAAGCGCCGGAACTCCTGGATCTCATCTTCTGAAATGGGCCCGGAATCCTCGGGGTGCTCTGCAGAGGCAGGATCTTCACCCTCCTGAATTGCCCGCGGTGTCACTGCTACCGCCCGCAGCGTCTGCAGGTCCATCGTGACAGGGCACTGAACGCGCACGGCAATGGCCAGTGCATCGGAAGCGCGGGCGTCGATGACACGGCCCTCCACCACCGTCACCAGGCCGAAGTAGGTCGAGGCGTTGAGCAAGCCGATCTCCACCGATTCGACCCCGCCGCCCAATCCGCGCAGCACATCGACGAGCAGGTCATGGGTGAGCGGCCGCGGGGCCTGCTCATGCCGGAGGCCCTTGGCCACCGCATTGGCCTCCACAGTGCCCACCATGATCGCGACGTGAAGGTGCTCGGTGCCGGGGTCTGCGCCGCGCAGGAGGATCACGGGCTGATTTGATGGCCGCTCAATGCGCACTCCCACCACATCAAGGTGCACCTGCTGGTCGTCCATAGCCTCATGCGCCTCCCATCAGGTTCGCGTGGGACGCCCCGCTTCCCCGTTCCTCAGTTCGTGTCGAGATCCTCCAGGGCTGAATCCATGATCGATCCGCGAAGATCCTTCAGGCACTGCAGCATTTCCTTCGACGACTCAGCCACCCGGGCGCGCGCCGCGGCGTCTTTGCGCGCCGCGTGCGGAGCCATCGCCCGTGAGATGAGGTCCAGCTCGTTATCCGCCGACCGCCGGATGTTGACCAGATGTTTCGGCTCCAAGCCGTACCGTGCCAGGACACGCACGGCCTTGACGGCAGTGAGGTCGTGGTGGCTGTACTGGCCGTCGTCGTCGGCGCGGATGATGCGGAATTTCTCCAACGTGTCCAGCATGCCCCGCGTCGCGCCGGAGAGGGCACGCAGCTCTTTGCGCGTCATCGGACGGACGCGTCCGGTGATCTGCGCCGCCATTTCGT
>DXGD01000076.1 GCA_019114115.1 Candidatus Nesterenkonia stercoripullorum | reverse complement strand
CGCCGTGCGTGACGTCGAAGCGCCGCGGGACTGGAGGATTCCTGGCGAGCTGCTCACCACAGACGCTGAGTCTCTTGTGGATCAGGCAGATCTGGTGATCGAGCTGATGGGCGGGCTGGAGCCTGCCGGGGGGCTCATCGCGCGTGCGCTGCGCGCCGGGAAAGCCGTGGTCACGGGCAATAAGGCACTGCTCGCGGCACAGGGTCCCTATCTGCACGGGCTGGCCGAAGAATCCGGAGCGCTGCTGAACTTCGAGGCCGCCGTGGCCGGAGCCATCCCGATCCTCCGCCCGATTCAGGAGTCCTTGGCCGGAGACCGGATCACCAAGGTCATGGGCATCGTCAATGGCACGACCAACTACATCCTGGATCAGATGGACTCCACGGGCGCCTCCTTCCAGGACGCCCTGACCGAAGCGCAGCGCCTGGGCTATGCCGAAGCCGACCCGACGGCCGACGTCGAGGGTCATGACGCTGCCGCGAAGGCGGCCATTCTGGGCACGCTGGCCTTCCACTCGCCGTTCACCATCGACGATGTCTATTGCGAAGGCATCACCCAGATCACCTTGGAAGACATGAACGCCGCGGCGGCGTCGGGGTATGTCATCAAACTGCTGGCCATCGCCGAGCGCGTGGAGAACGCCGGAGCGGACGAGGCCGGCGAGCCCACTCCCGGGGTGATCCTGCGGACTCACCCCACTCTGCTGCCGCGGACCCACCCGCTGGCGAGTGTCAGGGGAGCCTTCAACGCCGTCTTCGTCGTCGCTGACAACGCTGGCGAGCTCATGTTCTACGGACAGGGCGCCGGCGGGACCCCCACCTCTTCGGCAGTGCTGGGCGACGTCGTCACCGCGGCGCGGCGGCTGCGCGGGAGCTTCCCGGAGTCGGCGTCTATCGGGACCGGTCAGGAGATCCCGGCGCTCTCCGTCGAGCAAGCGCGGACGCAGTACTACATCGATCTCGATGTGGCCGACGAAGAGGGCGTCATTGCCGAGATCGCCCGTGTCCTGGCAGATCAGCATGTGTCGATCGAGTCCATGCGACAGCCCGGCAGCGTCTCTCCGGAAGGCGAGGTCGATACCGACCAGGACAATGGAGCCGCAGTGCAGATCGTCACGCACCTGGCCCGTGAGCAGGACCTGCAGTCGACTGTCGGGGCTCTGCATAGCCTGCGTGTGGTCCGATCGGTGAACTCCGTGCTGCGCGTCGAAGTCGAAAAGTGACGCCGCGAAGAGGCACCGCGAGGTGAGCTAGAGAAGTGAACTAGAGCAGTGAACTAGAGCAGTGAACTAGAGCAGTGACGCAGTGACACATCAAAACCGGCCTGACGCCCGCCAGCCCAGGCCGGTACCGTGACGAAGGGGAATGTAGCAGTGGCCCATCAATGGCGCGGAGTGATCCGCGAGTACGCCGATCGTCTGCCGGTCGATGACGCGACCCAGATCGTTTCCCTCGGTGAGGGCGGGACTCCGCTGGTCCGTGCCGCGGCGCTCTCCGACCTGGTCCAGGGCGAGGTCTTCGTCAAAGTCGAAGGCATGAACCCCACAGGCTCCTTCAAGGACCGCGGGATGACGATGGCGATCACGGCAGCTGTGGAATCCGGTGCGAAAGCAGTCGTCTGCGCTTCTACCGGAAACACCTCCGCGTCGGCTGCAGCCTACGCGACTCAGGCTGGGCTGACCTGCGCAGTGCTGGTCCCGGCCGGAAAGATCGCGATGGGCAAGCTCTCCCAGGCTATCGCTCACGGGGCGGAACTCATCCAGGTCGACGGCAATTTCGACGGATGTCTCGACGTCGCCCGGAAGCTCGCCGAGAACTACCCGGTATTCCTGGTCAACTCGGTGAACCCCGCACGGATCGAGGGGCAGAAGACCGGCGCCTTCGAAGTGGTCGACACGCTCGGCGACGCACCGGACTTCCACCTGCTGCCGGTGGGCAACGCGGGGAACATCACCGCCTACTGGAAGGGCTACCGGGAATACGCCGAAGCGTGGTCGAATCCTCGTCACGGCGAGGACGCCGCACAGCTGGCGCCAGTGGCCACGCGGACTCCGCAGATGTGGGGCTTCCAGGCGGCAGGTTCGGCGCCGATCGTTGCGGGGCACCCGATCACCGAGCCGGAGACCGTGGCCACTGCCATCCGGATCGGGAACCCCGCCTCCTGGGAGAAAGCCGAGGAGGCGCGCGAGGAATCCGGCGGCGTGATCGACTCGGTCACCGACGAAGAGATCCTTGCCGCCCATCGCTGGCTCTCCTCGCGGGAGGGGGTCTTCGTGGAACCTGCCTCGGCGGCAGGTGTCGCGGGGCTGCTGAAGAAGCAGGCCGCGGGCGAGGTGCCCACCGGCAAGACGTTCGTGATCACGGTGACCGGGCACGGCCTCAAAGACCCGGAATGGGCCCTGAAGAATGCCGACGGGTCGGATGTGGCCCCTACGAAAGTGCCGCAGGATGTCGAGACCGTCGCACGGCAATTGGGGCTGTGAGGCTATGGGCAGCGTGACGGACGAGCGCACCGGATCTGATCAGCTCATCGCCCCGCTGGACGCCGAGCGGCGCTTCCGCATCCGCGTCCCGGCGACCTCGGCCAATCTGGGCCCGGGGTACGACTGCATGGGCATGGCCCTGGGGCTCTACGACTATCTTGAGGTCCGGGCGGCACCGCGTGCGGATCCTTCGCGTACCGCTGTCGACGTCGTCGTCGAGGGCGAGGGGTACGCTGACCTGCCTCGAGATGCCTCGCATCTGGTGGTCTCGCTGGTCTCTTCCATCCTTGGTCAGAGAGGCTTCCATCTGCCTGATCTGCAGCTGCATGCCCGAAATGCGATACCGCATGCGCGGGGCCTGGGTTCGTCCGCGGCAGCCGTCGCCAGTGCCGTGGCAGTGGCCGGGGCTCTGTTGCCCGAGGGGCTCAGCGCTGAGGAACAGCTGCAGATCGGATCACGGATCGAGGGCCACCCGGACAACTACGTTCCCGCGCTGCGCGGTGGGCTCGCCGTCTCCTGGGAGTCGCATGGTTCCTTCCATACAGCGCCGCTGAGCGTGCATCCGCAGGTGCGGGCTGTCGTCGCAGTTCCAGATTTCGTCCAGTCCACCCGGGTGGCGCGCGGCCTTCTCCCCGAGAGCATTCCGCACGTCGAGGCAGCCCAGAACTCCGGGCGGGCCGCTCTCCTGGTGCATGCCCTCACGACGGCGCCGGACTTCCTGTTCGCCGCGACGGAGGACTATCTTCACCAGCAGTACCGTCGGGGTGCATTCGTGGAAGCCATGGCGCTGGTGGATGAGCTTCGTCGGTCTGGCCAGGCCGCAGTCATCTCCGGGGCTGGACCCACAGTGCTCATCCTGTGCCCGGACGAGGAATCCGCGCAGACTGCCGTGCGTACCGTCGAGGACTATGACGGTGACACGTTCACCCCGTCGATCCTGCCGATTTCCGGCTCAGGTGTTACAGTGGAGGAGTACCAGCGGTAACCGTGCAGAACCGCGCAGGGTCCTCAAGATTCGTGAAGAACAGGTCCCTTCTCCCGGTGAAGCACCACGCGGCATGTGATGCCGCAGCATAGGTTTCCGTATGTTTCGCGCATAGTGCGCACTCAATCACCAGCGATTCGGATTCAACTGGCCAGGTCAGTACAAGTCCGTTATCAGCAGGTGCCCCCTGCTCGTCAGAGGGTAGAGGTCTGCGGGTTTCTCCCCGCTGCCCCGATGCGCGAACACCAGCAATCCACCCGGCGGACATCTGAGATTCCGCTGACAATACTGCAGGACGACGACATCGTCGGGTCCGCTGCGCAATTGCCGGTCGTCCGGCCGCTGTGCAGTGAACCGGATATCGCACCTGCCCGACGAGGGGGAAGGAACCTTCGTGACCGACACCACCACAGAGACTTCACAAGCTTCCAGTGGCGAAGCCCAGAACGCACCGAGTGAGCCCCAGAGCGCTGGCCTTGCCGGGCTGAAGCTCGCACAGCTACAAGCGCTGGCTTCCCAGCTGGGTATCACTGGCAGCTCACGGATGCGCAAGTCCGCGCTGGTCGACGCCATTTCCAGCCACCAGCGCGGAGGCGCAGTAGCCAACCGCCAAGAGCAGTCCGAAGCCAAGGCGCAGCAGACCGCAGCCAAGCAGAACTCGGCGAAGCAGTCCGCAACAAAGGAGTCCGACGCGGCACAGGGCGATGACGCCCCGGCCCAGGAGAAGCCAGCGGCCAAGCGCAACGGCCGCTCCCGGAAGACCAGCGCTGCATCCGCTGAGCAGACATCGCAGGAGACTGCAGCTGCGCAGCCGAGCCAGGGCGCTTCAGCTCAGGATCAGGCAGAGAAGGGAAGCTCGGCCGACGCAGCCGCTCCTGACGGTGCCTCGAATGACTCAGCCACCGAGCAGGACCAGGCTCAGCAGAAGGGCCAGAACCGTCACCGCCGCAATAGCCGGGGCAGGCAGGACCGCCAGCAGGATGGCGATTCGGGCGGCTCCAGCGGCCGCGAAGACGCGGCTGAGGGTGAGGACAGGCGCCAGGACAAGGCCGATCGCTCTCAGGATCGTGGCGACAAAGGTGATCGCCAGAACGACCGGGGGAACCGGAACGAGCGCGGCAACCAGAATCAGGATGACCGCGGCAGCAAGAATGACCGCGGCAACCAGGATGAGCGCGGCAACCGCAATGAGCGCAACAGCGATCGCAACGCCAGCGATCGCGGGGATCGCAACAGCGATCGCAACAGCAACGACCGCGGGGATCGCAACACCAACAACAGCGACCGCAACAACAGCGACCGCGGCGAGCGCAACAACCGTCG
>DXGD01000075.1 GCA_019114115.1 Candidatus Nesterenkonia stercoripullorum | reverse complement strand
AGCCCCACCACCACCGAGCACTGGGAGGACGACGTCGCCGCCCTCTCCCGCGCCGAAGGCCTGCGCGGTGTGATGCTGGCCGAGACGGAGCGCCCCGAGCAGGTCACCTACACGGCCATGCGGCTGCGCGCGGGCACCCCGGTGATCGCCCTGGTGGAGTCGGCGCTCGGCGTGGAGAACGCGACCCAGATCGCCTCAGCCCCCGGGACGTTCCGGCTGGCCTTCGGGACCAACGACTTCCGGAAGGACGTCGGCGTCTCGGCAGAGCCGATGGCACTCGCCTACGCCCGGTCCCGCCTGGTCATCGCGTCCCGCGTGGGCGGACTCCCCGGTGCCATCGACGGCCCGACGGCGGCTGATGCCGATACGGCCGCGATCGACGCCGCCTGCCAGGTGACCGCTGATATGGGCATGACCGGGAAGCTTTCGCTCAACCGCGCACAGGTGGAGCAGGTCAACCAGGGCCTCTCGCCCTCGGAGGATGAGCTGCGCTGGGCACGGGAGCTCATCGAGGCCCATGAGAGCGGGGCCTCCATCGGAGACGGCTCGTACCTGCCGCGCCTGGCCCGCGCGCAGAAGATCGCCTCGCTCGCGGATTCTTACGGGCTCTGGAACGCCTGATTCCTCGTCCCGGTGCGCTGCGGAGGTGCGCCGGTAGAGAAGCCCTCGGCGATTCGATAGATTGGCTGGAGATCCGGGTCACATACGCGTGCGCCGTGCGTCCCCCGGCGGAACCTAGTCGAGGAGTCAGTATGGGCAAGGAGACCTACACCGGAGACGTCGCCTTCGAGGTGCGCGGTCATCTGGGGATCATCACGCTCAACCGGCCCAAGGCGATGAATTCGCTGACCCAGCTGATGTGCGAGTCAGTGCTGATTCAGCTGCAGGACTGGGCAGAGGACGACGACGTCGCCCAGGTCCTGGTCCGCGGAGCAGGCGAGCGCGGTCTGTGCGCCGGCGGCGATATCGTCGGTGTCTACCGCGACATGCTCGCCCACCGCGATGCCGATGGCGGTGAGCTGCTGCCCTCGGGCACGCCGGGCTATCAGGCTCAGTACGAGACCGAGGCGTTCTGGGCCACCGAGTACGAGATGAACCTGACGATCGCCGAGTACCCGAAGCCCTATATCGCGCTGATGGACGGGCTGGCGCTCGGGGGTGGCCTGGGGATCTCAGCCCATGGCTCGCACCGGATCGTCACCGAACGCACCCGCGCCGGGATGCCCGAGGTGACGATCGGCTTCTCCCCGGACGTCGGCGGGACCTACCTGCTTGCCCGTGCCCCGGGCCAGCTGGGCCTCCACGCCGGACTGCAGGGCGCCCACCTCGGTGCGGCTGACGCCATCCACCTCGGCCTGGCCGATGCTCATGTGGACTCCGAAGCGATCGGCGCGCTCATCACCGACCTGGTGGAGTCCAGCGTCGATGAGGTCCTCCCGCGCTATGCCACCGCACCGGAGCCATCGGGCCTGGCTGCTGCGGCGTCGTGGATCGACGAGGCGTATGCGGCGGCGGACGTGCCCGGGATCATTGCCCGGTTGGAGGAGATCGCCGGCGCGGCAGATCGCTCAGGCGCTGAGAACGCGGCCGCGGGCAGCCCGGGCGGCGGCACGTCGGCTGCCGCCGACGCCGCAGCAGCCGCCGCGGCCCTGCGGACGAAGTCCCCGACGTCGCTGGCAGTGGCCCACCGCGCGATAGTCGAGGCCAGAGACTTCGCGCTTGATGAAGTGCTGAAACGGGAATACACGGTGGGGATGCACATGCTGCGCTCCGCCGACTTCCGTGAGGGCATCAGGGCGCAGGTCATCGACAAAGACCGGGACCCGCAGTGGAATCCTGCGACGTCGGAGCAGGTGGACCGCGGGTTGGTCGATGCCTATTTCACGCTAGTGCAGAGCAAGCAGCTCGAGCTGCCCGCACCCTGACCCGTTCCACACCTGACACCCTTTCGGAAAGGACGAGAGCAGCATGGCAGAGAAATCCCACCGCACGATCAAAGTCTCCAGCGCCAAGCGCGTAGGCCGGATCCAGCTCGACCGCCCGAAGGCGCTCAATGCGCTCAACGCCGAGCTGATGGAGGAAGTCGTCGAGGCGGCCACGGCGTTCGACGCCGACCCGGCGGTCGGCTCGATCCTCCTGCTCGGTTCCCAGAAGGCCTTCGCTGCCGGGGCCGATATCAAGGAGATGTCGGAGCAGGACTATGCCCAGATGTACGCGGCAGACTGGTTCAGCGCCTGGGACCGGCTCGCGGGGCTGCGCACACCTATCGTGGCCGGTGTCAACGGCTACGCCCTGGGGGGAGGGTGCGAGCTGGCTCTGATGGCCGATGTGATCGTCGCGGGCCAGACAGCCATGTTCGGGCAGCCGGAGATCAACCTGGGCGTGATCCCTGGAATGGGCGGATCTCAGCGCCTGACTCGTGCGGTGGGCAAGGCCAAGGCCATGGACATGATCCTCACCGGCCGTCAGATCGATGCCGCCGAGGCGGAGCGCTGCGGCCTGGTCTCCCGCGTCGTCGCCGACGGGGAAGTGGACATCGAAGCCAAGACCGTGGCGGAGCTGATCGCCTCGAAATCCAAGCCTGCGGCGCAGATGGCCAAAGAAGCCGTCAGTGCGTCGTTCGAGAGCACGCTCCACCAGGGGCTGCTCTTCGAGCGGCGCCTGTTCCACTCGCTGTTCGCCACTGAGGACCAAGCTGAGGGGATGGATGCCTTCGTCTCGAAGCGTTCGCCCGTATGGAAGCACCGCTGAGTCAGCTACTGGGTCAGCACAGTCGCTGCACCCAGCTCTCAACCGCTAGGCCAGCACGTCCTCCACCGAGCGGTACTGGCTGCCCAGGGCCCGCGCGACTGGCTCATAGGTGATGGCACCGCCGTGGGTGTTCAGGCCGTTGGCCAGGTGCTTGTCAGCCCGCAGAGCGTCCTTCCAGCCGCGGTCCGCCAGCGCGAAGATGAAGCGCAGCGTCGCATTGGTCAGTGCCGCTGTGGAGGTATGCGGGACTGCGCCTGGCATATTGGCCACGCAGTAGTAGATCTGCTCGCCCACGGTGAAGGTGGGATCCGCGTGGGTGGTCGGCCGGGAGCCCTCAAAGCAGCCGCCCTGATCGATCGCGATGTCCACCAGCACAGACCCCGGTCGCATCCGGCTGACCATCTCCGAGGTCACCAGCTTGGGCGCCGTCGCCCCGGGGACCAGGACGGAGCCGATGACGATATCAGCTGCGGCGACTTCTTCCGCGATGGTGAGCGTATTCGACGCCAGTGTGGTCAGGCCGCGACCTGACATGGCAGAGAGCTCGCGCAGCCTGTCGATGTTGAGGTCCAGCACGGTCACGTCGGCGCCCATGCCCAAGGCGGTAACGGCGGACTGCTCGCCCGCCTTGCCGCCGCCGATGACCACGACCTTCGCCGCGCGGGCACCCGGGACGCCGCCGATGAGCAGCCCAGAGCCGCCCTGCGAGTGCATCAGATGGTATGCCCCGACCTGAGGGGCGAGACGGCCTGCGACTTCGCTCATCGGGGCCAGCAGCGGAAGCCCCATCGGGCCGGTCACCGTCTCGTAAGCGATGGCGGTGACACCGCGTTCCTGCAGGGCTGCGGCGCATTCAGGCTCGGCGGCCAGGTGCAGATAGGTGAAGAGGATCTGGCATTGGCGCATGCGCGGGAACTCTTCAGCTTGGGGCTCTTTGACCTTGAGGATCATCTCGGCGCGTTCCCACACCTCGTCAGGTCCCGCGACGATCTGCGCTCCCGCGCTGGCGTATGCATCATCGGGGAATCCTGAGGCGAGCCCGGCTCCGGCCTCGATGAGTACAGTATGGTCTCGCCCGGTAAGGTCCACGGCTCCTGCGGGGGTCAGCGCCACCCGGAACTCGTTGTTCTTCACCTCGGCTGGCACGCCGATGATCATAGTTCCCCCTTGCCGCCTGACTCCAGGAGTCGAGCAGGTCATATGCGATCGCCTATGGTCCGGGCCACGTTGCCCTGAAGCCAGTCTTGCATATTTCGCATGAGACAGTGGTTCTATGGTCGATAGTGTCATGGCGCAGGGAATCATCAGCGTGATCGCGCTGGTGATCATGGTGGTCGGAATGGCCGGGATCGTCCTACCCGTGCTGCCGGGGAGCTTAGTCATCATTCTGACTCTGCTGGCCTGGGCGATCTCATTGGGAGGCACTCCGGTATGGGTGACAGCCATCGTCGCGATGGTCTTCGCCATCCTCGGCTGGAGCGCATCGACCGTATTGACCGGACGGGCTGTCCACCGCGAAGGGATCCCCAGGAAGCCGCTGTTCGTGGCGTTGGGCTGCGCGTTGATCGGGCTGTTCCTGCTGCCGCCGCTGGGTCTGTTCTTGGGATTCGCGGCGGGCCTCTTCGGTGCTGAGTACCTCCGCAGAGACCGGGATGCGGCAGCTGCCGGCGCGGCCAGCCTGCGTGCGATGCGGGCTATGGGCTTGGGGATCCTGCTTGAGCTGGGACTGGCAGGACTGGCGATCTGTACAGCGGTGATCGGGAGCCTGATCCATTTCCTCCTGTGAAGCCTTGGGTTACAGTTGTGCGGTCCGCTGCGGGGGATGGTGTGCGACATGCAGGCCAGCCGCAGAAGTCCCGCGAGGACATGAGATAGGCCATGATGGAGCATGTGGCAACTGGCAGTGTCACAACTGGCCATGTGGCAACTGGCCACGGGACCACTAGCCATGTGCCTGAGAGTCATGTGACCAACCGCGATGCGCAGGAGGCATGAGTGGAGGAGAGCGAGGCGGCCGAATCGGCTGAAGCCGCGGAATTGCATGTGTCCTCGCCGGTGATGATTCTCGGCGGACCCTCACCTGCGGCCTCCGCGCTGACCTGGCGTCTGCGCGGCGCGGATGTGAAAGTGCTGCACGCGCCGAACCCGACGATAGCGGCCAAGAGCGCGCGAGAGGACAAGCCTCGTCTCGTCGTCGCTGACCTGAGGTCGAGCCGTCGTGTCGAGGACGCTGAGGGCGTCCTGGCCGGTATGCGCCAGGCCACCGAGCAGATCGCCGTGCTCTTCTGGTGCGACGCAGACGACAACGATGCCCCGCAGGAGGGGAGCGCAGGTGCCGCCGTCGGGATGGAAGAGACCACGGGGCAGGTCGTGGGGGAGAAGCCTGCGGCGGGTCTCCACCAGCAGGTGCTGCAGCTGAGCGGCCCGCTCGATGATTTCTCCACAGGCAGCGTCGACCCCGAAGAGTCTGTGCTGCGACTCCACCTCCTGAGCTCGCGTCTGCCCGCCTTGCGGGAAGGAGAGCGGCTGGTGGTCGGAGATCTTGAGCTGGACGCACGACGCCGCACCGTCACACGCGCCGGCGCCGACATCGACCTGTCAGCGACTGAACTCAAACTCCTGCGCCTGCTCATGCGGCACAGCCGGACGGTGCTGTCGAAATCGGAGATCCTTCACGAGGTCTGGGAATACGAGTTCGCCGGGCAGGCCAATATCGTCGAGCTCTACATCTCCTATCTGCGCAAGAAGATCGAGGCCGGCATGCCGAAGATGATCCATACTGTGCGTGGGGCAGGTTATGTTCTGCGACCCGCGGATGAGAGCCAGGAAGAACGAGTTACTGAAGAGTAGCTTATCGGGTTACACTGACTCCATGCATGTCATATTCAGGACCCTGCTGACGCTTCTGGCGGCC
>DXGD01000074.1 GCA_019114115.1 Candidatus Nesterenkonia stercoripullorum | reverse complement strand
ATCTCGACACCATGCCGTCGGACCTCCCAGGCGGAGCGCAAGGCGGCCTGCTGGCACTCCTCATGACTGGTATCGGCATATCGATCATCGGGCCTATCGGTGAAGAGCTGTTGTTCCGCGGAGTGATCCAGTCCGGGCTCTTGCGATACGGCGCCGTGATCTCCACCCTGGGCAGCGCGGGGATCTTCGCCCTAGCCCACGGGATCAATATCGTCATGCCCGTCGCGCTGCTCTTCGGGGTGCTAGCCGCAGAACTGTACCGACGCAGCGGCTCGATCTGGCCAGCCATCATTGCCCATGTGGTCCACAATGCACCGACGGTGTTTCTCTATACGCTGCTGTGACATTGCCATCGCACCGGTCCACTCGTACCCACTCATATACCTAGCGATGAAATAAGTGCAATAAAGCGAGATTTCCGAGTTGTTCGGTCGATAGCATTTCACTTTTCTTCGTAAATATAATGTCAACACGTCGTCTCGGCCTGCCGCTACTGTCGAGGAAGGACCTCACATAGGGCTCATTGACAACACGACGCCTAGGCGGATTCCGATACCGCGATGGGTCGCCGCACCGCCGCACCACGCCGTCACGTGCTCACCTGCGCAAGGGGAGTGGCCGGTATAATCACACGGTGTGCTCCCAGCCTCCTGCAGCGTGGAGAACGGATCGATAGAAGCCGTTCCGCTGCCAGAAGGCGGCCGGGACGAGACGATGTGCGACGACGCGCCACCTGAAGCGGCGTGCTGCGCGAAAGGACGGAGACTTCCCCAGTGAGCGATTCCTACTACGAGCGAGTCAACGACTCGGAGGAGCCAGCAGGCGCGGCGTCGCGGTTCGTGTCCACGATCCACACGCAAGGCGCCTGGCAGGAGACCGAGCAGCATATGGCGGCCGCCTCCGGAGTCATCGCCCACGAACTCCTCCGCCACGAACCGCGCGAGGACATGCGCCTGGGACGGATATCCTTCGAGATCCTCGGGATGATCCCGAGGGGGGAGTTCACCATCGAGGTCGAGACCGTCCGTCCCGGCCGGACCATTGAGCTCCTCGAAGCGACGATGACCGCCAACGGCAGACCGTGCATCGTCGCCCGGGCCTGGCGCCTCAAGCACACCGACACCACCGCCGTCGAACATCACGCTGACCGCCCGATGCCCGGCCCAGAGCACACTGAGCCAGCACGTGCCATGGATGTGTGGCCGGGCGGCTTCATCCGGTCCCTGGACATCCGGGCTGTCGAGGAACTGAGCCCCGGCTCTGGCAGGTGCTGGATCCGCAACCCCTACAACACCGTCCACGGCGAACCGAGCTACGATCTCGCCCGGCTGATCGGCATGGTCGACACCGCCAACGGCATCGCCCCCGTCGTGGAACCGGGCGGGGACTACGCATTCCCCAACGTCGATCTCCAGATTCACTTCTACCGCGAACCCACAGGTCAGTGGCTCGGCCTGGAGACTGTCGTGAACACCGGAGGCGACGGCGTCGGGCTCACCTCCTCGGTTCTGCACGATGAGAACGGCCCATTCGGACGCGCCCAGCAGCTGCTCACTCTTCGCCCCATGCCCTCAGCCCAGACGACGTCGCAGGGCCCCGGCACCGCAGCCGATGGTGCCGGCTCCCAGACCGACGCCTCCGTCAGCACAGCTGCAAGCACCTCCGCGGACACCAGGTGAGTGCGCACCCCGCCGAAGAACTCCTGGTACACAGGCAGCGCCATAGCTTAGGAGCCGAACAGGACCTCGACAGGGCTCTCCAGCTCCTCCAGGGCACCCAGCAGGACGAACGCCACCCGGGCACCCCGGTGACACCACCGATGCTCCGGATGTACCGCCCGGTTCCGACAGTCGCGTTCGGTCAGCGTGACGCCCGGCTTCCCGGTTTCGAAGCGGCTGCCGCGGCTGCCCGGGATCACGGCTTCGAGCCGCTCATCCGCCGTGCTGGCGGGCGGGCCGCGGCGTATCATCCTGGCAGCCTGGTGATCGACCACATCGAACCGGACACTCACGCCATCGCCGCCTCACGGGACCGCTTCGTCCGCTTCGGGCAGCTCATCACGCACGCCCTGCGCAGCTGCGGCGTCGACGCCCGACTCGGGCCGATACCCCATGAATATTGCGTGGGGGAGCACTCCGTGCACGCCGTCAGCCCTGCGGAGCGGGATGTCCGGATCAAAGTGGTCGGGACGGCGCAGCGAGTCATCCGCACCGGGTGGCTGTTCTCCTCCGCGATCATCGTGGAAGACGGACGCACCATCCGGCATGTGCTGACCGATGTCTACAGCGCCCTCGGTCTCACCTGGGACCCCCTCACGGCAGGAGCCCTCGATATGGTCAGCCCAGGCGTCACCCTCGACGCCGTGGAGGCTGCTGTGCTGCAGGAATACTCCAGATCCCGCACGCTCCGTGACCTCCCCTGAGCAGCTGCAGGCTACGCCAAGGGCAGAACCGATGCACCTGCCTCCAGAAGAACCCCACCGATGCGCCGATTCTCGCTAGAGTAGAAGGTCATGGGCCCAGCTACGAGGGCCCATCAGTGCATAGGACCCCAACGCGCGGAGGACCATCGTGACGACCGATCAGATCCACTTGCACATCGAAGACACCGGGGGAGAAGGACGCCCCGTCGTCCTCATCCACGGCTGGCCACTGTCCGGGGAATCCTGGGCGGGCCAGGTGGGAGCTCTCTCCGACGCCGGCTATCGTGTGATCACCTATGATCGCCGCGGCTTCGGGCAATCCGGCAAAGAAGGCAGCAGCTACGATTACGACACCCTCGCTGACGACCTCAACGGTCTGCTGAAGTCGCTCGACCTCCGCGATGCCACGCTGGTCGGCTTCTCCATGGGCGGGGGCGAGGTGGCCCGGTATGCTGCCCGGTACGGCCTGGCCAGAGTCCACTCCGTCGTATTCGCCGCCGCCGTGCCGCCAT
>DXGD01000004.1 GCA_019114115.1 Candidatus Nesterenkonia stercoripullorum | reverse complement strand
TACCTGCCAGCCCCAGTGCCGAGAAGAAGCCGACCACACCCCACAGGAGAAAGCAACCTATTGCCCACCAGGGGCCTCGGACCACACGAACGGTCCACAATGCGACACATCGATGGAATCGCAGACCTAGGACAAAGGCAACGATCCCAGAGATAACGAACAGCAGTGGTTGAACCCAGGACAAATTCATCATCATCACGGTACCGCCAGGCATGTTCCGGTCTTGGTGACTATGAAGACGCGCCAACAGAGCTCATGACCCTGAGAAGAATCCCTCCACCAAAGTACGGGGCTCCTCTCACCGACAAGTCCTGTTCGGTCCAGGCAGTATGTCGAGGGCCTTTCATGCCCGAGAGCACGTAGCTGTGCCGCCGGACACTCTGAGGGTGATTTGACGAACCCTGAGGAGTAGCCCCATGAGCAAGTTGATCGTCGAAGCCGACGGAGGGAGTCGAGGCGACCCCGGAGTGGCAGGTCTCGGGCCCTGATCCGTGACGATGAGGGAATAGCGCTCGACGTGCCGTCCCCCTGGGCGATGACCTGACCAATAACGTCGCCGAGTACGAGGGGTTGATCGCGGGCTGAGAATGGCGTCGGCCCTCGAGCCTGCCTCGGTGACGGTTCGCCTGGACTCGAAGCTGGTGGTCGAGCAGATGTCGGGCCGCTGAAAGATCAAACACCCGGACATTCAGGTCCTGGCCGAGACGGCTCGCGCGATCCTTCCTGCATCGAAGGTGACCTACGCCTGGATTCCCCGGAAGAAGAACACCGACGCCGATGCACTGAGCAACGAGGCCATGGATGCGGTCGAAGCTAATGTGACCTGGTCAAGGCAGACCTCTCGGTTCTGCGTGGACAACAGAATCTCTGGCGTATCTACCCTCGCAATGGCTGACGATGACGAGCAGGACGAGTGGGATCTGGAGAGTCTCAGTACTGCTGAACTTCGCGACCTCGCTTTGGCGATCACTGACACACTGAGTCGACGCCGGTGACTGATCAGGCTGACCACTGGCTCGAGAGCGCCCGATGTGTCCGGGAGCGGATCGACACAGAGTTCTTCTTCGCCACCACCCCGGCCATAATCGAGGGCGTACAACGGGTCTGCGCCCAGTGTCCTGTGGCGCAACGATGTTTGGCACTGGCGATGTCCGCCGAACGCCATTACGCACGCTACGGCATCTTCGGAGGCCTCACCCCGCAGCAGCGTCGAGAGCTTGCCAAGGCCACCCGGTCCTAGCGCCGTGTAGCCCGCGAGACTGAGCTGTGCCTAGTGCGCACCGTGTGGCTCTCTCGCCACTCCTCGAGATCCTCAGCCGCATAGCGAACCCAGCTGCCCATCACGACATAGTCCGGACCTGCATCGGCGCTGCGCCAATTGTGAAGCGTGCCAGTGGCAATGCCCAAGTACTCGGCCGCTTCTGCGGTAGTCAGTAGCCGGGGGAGATCCTCGACCGTCGTCTTCGGTCGTCCCTTCTTTTTCGTCATGAGCCCTCAGTGTCCGGTGGGTCATTAGCCACCTGAGGCGCGGCGGATGAAACACGACCACTTTTGCGACCACTTTTGAACGTGAACGGCGATGAATCACGATGAACTATAATGGAACTCACAACATGCAGGTTATGCGGCACTTCCCCGGAATAGCGGGCCTGACAGGGTGGAGTTAGGTTCGCCTGGCTAGTCACTGAGAAGTGAATAAGTCACAATAGAGTCATGTATTCCACCCCTCCTTCAGACGCTGATGGGGCACCTGCAGGTCGTCCCGCAGGGAGCGGCGCCCGCAGCGAGGCGGACGCGTCGACGCGGGACCGCGTGCTGCAGCTCGTCGTGGAGCAGGGGCCGATCAGCGCAGCCGCGCTGGGTCGCACGCTGGACCTCACCGCCGCAGCCGTGCGTCGGCACCTCGATGTCATGACCGAGCAGGGCATGGTCGAAGTCAAGAACGTCACGACGCGGCGCAAAGGCGCAGGTCGCCCTTCGCGCCGGTACGTGGTCTCACAGCGCGGCCAGCAGTCGCTGGGCGATGACTACCTGGCGCTCGTGCGCAACGCCCTCGAACTCATGGGCCAGGGCGACTCCGCGGGATCGGCAACGGAAGCCCCGGCGACGGAAGCCGCGCAGGCCCATGCAGGCCGCGTCGAGTCCGGCGCCACCGCTACCAGCAGCGCTGTGCCCGGCAGCACTATGCCCAGCAGCAATGCCGCGGACGACGCGTCCGAGGATGGCCCATCATCCGTGGACCCTGCCAGGCAGCTGGCCAGTACATACTTCAGCCAGTTCGAGGAGCGATACCGCCAGGAGCTCTCCGCCATCGAGGATCTGGACGAGCGGACCGAGCGGCTTTCTGAACTGTTCAACGCCGATGGCTTCGCCGGCTTCACCCGCCTGGTGGGCCGGGACAGCGCACAGCTGGCCATGCAGTCGACCCAGCTCTGCCAGGGGCACTGCCCGGTAGTGGAAATAGCTGCGGAGCATCCGGTGTTCTGTGAAGAGGAAACCGAGATGATCGGCCGTTTGCTCGATGTCGACGTACGGCGGCTCTCCACGCAGGCAGCCGGAGCGCATGTATGCACCACTCACGTCCCGGTCGGGCGTGAACGGCACACAGCACAGAGGCGCTCCACGAGTGGGGCGGAGCAGTCCGAGGCCGGTGCATCGCCACAGCGCATCCCCGGCCCACGCAAACGAATCGTCATTTCTCCACGTCAACAAGAGAGGTTCTCATGACCGAGCAGATCCACCGCACTGAACAGGCCGGTGGCACCGATCCGGGAGTCATCTCAGAGATTCTTGAGAAGAACCCCGAGCTCAACGCCATTGGTGCCTACGAATACGGCTGGTCCGACTCGGACGACGCCGGTGCCAACGCTACCCGCGGCATCAACCAGGGCGTCGTCGAGGACATCTCGGGCAAGAAGTCCGAGCCGGATTGGATGCTCAAACTGCGCAAGAAGGGCTTGAAGTACTTCGACCGCAAGCCGTTGCCCATGTGGGGTGCGGACCTGACGGAGATCGACTTCGACAACATCAAGTACTTCGTCCGCTCCACTGAGGGCCAGGCTCGCACCTGGGAGGACCTCCCAGAGGACATCCGGAACACCTACGAGAAGCTGGGCATCCCGGAGGCTGAGCGGGACCGTCTGGTCGCAGGCGTTGCTGCTCAGTACGAGTCCGAGGTCGTCTACCACCAGATCCGTGAGGACTTGGAGGCCCAGGGCGTCATCTTCATGGACACCGACACCGCGCTGAAGGAGCACCCCGAGTTCTTCGAGGAGTACTTCGGCTCGGTCATCCCCGTGGGCGACAACAAGTTCGCCGCGCTGAACACGGCGGTCTGGTCCGGCGGCTCCTTCGTCTACGTCCCCAAGGGCGTTCACGTGGAGATCCCGCTGCAGGCCTACTTCCGCATCAACACCGAGAACATGGGCCAGTTCGAGCGCACGCTCATCATCGCCGATGAGGACTCCTACGTGCACTACATCGAGGGCTGCACGGCGCCGATCTACGATTCGGACTCCCTGCACTCCGCCGTCGTCGAGATCGTGGTGAAGAAGAACGCTCGCGTTCGCTACACCACCATCCAGAACTGGTCGAACAACGTGTACAACCTGGTCACTAAGCGTGCCGTCGTCGACGAGGGCGGCACCATGGAGTGGATCGACGGCAACATCGGGTCCAAGGTCACCATGAAGTACCCGGCGGTGTACCTCACCGGCGAGCACGCCAAGGGTGAGACCCTCTCGGTCGCTTTCGCCGGAGAGGGCCAGCACCAGGACACCGGGTCGAAGATGGTGCACATGGCGCCGAACACCTCCAGCTCGATCGTGTCGAAGTCCGTCGCGCGATCCGGCGGACGGGCCTCATACCGCGGGCTGGTCCAGGTCAACGAGGGCGCCGCGCATTCGGCGAACTCGGTGGTCTGCGACGCGCTGCTCGTGGACACCATCTCCAAGACAGACACCTACCCCTATATCGACATCCGCGAAGACGATGTGACGCTGGGGCACGAGGCAACTGTCTCCAAGGTGTCCGAGGACCAGCTGTTCTACCTCATGGCTCGAGGCATGGCAGAAGATGAGGCGATGGCGATGATCGTGCGCGGCTTCATCGAGCCCATCGCCCGCGAGCTTCCCATGGAGTACGCGCTGGAGCTGAACCGGCTCATCGAGCTGCAGATGGAAGGCTCCGTGGGCTGATCAGGCCTGACGCGGACTCTGCCCGCCCGGGGCACGGCCTCGGGCGGGCAGAGTCCGGCCCAGGAGTCCGCAGCAGACCAGCAGAGAGCTCCGCTGGGACGCTGTGCTGAAGGACTCCGGGGATGAAGCCCCGCAGCGAAGACATCACGGCGAACACCCCACACAGAAGATAAGGGACGAGAATCTGATGACGAACACCCCCGCTGAGCAAGCGGAGACGGTCGAAGGGATCGAGGTCGGCGAACGCCGCATCACCATTCCCGGAATGACCGAAGAAGGCGAGAACCTCGCAGCGCAGACCAACGACGCCGAAGAGCACTCCCACGGAGGCCTTGGCGAGTCCAAGCCGGTCACCTCCGGCATCGGCTCGCGGTCGAAACGGCATACCGGTTTCGACGTCGCCGGCTTCCCCGAGCCCACGGGCCGCGAGGAGGAGTGGAGGTTCACTCCGCTGAAGAGGCTCGCCCCAGTGCTCACCGATGCTGCCAGCGATGAGGACGCCTGCACCTACGAGGTCGACGCCGAGGAAGGCGTCGTCGTCTCAGCGCTGGCGCCGGGGGAGTCGCCGCGGAACTCCGTCCTGCAGCCGGCCGATCGGGCCGCCGTCGTCGGTTCGAAGAACGCCGGAGACGCCCTGCACGTGCGGGTTCCCGCGAACACTGAAGTGGGCACCCCGATTCGGGTGAATATTGCCGGCTCTGACGCAGCCAAGCGGGCGAACAGCCACATCGTGCTGGACGCCGGTGAGAACTCCTCCGCAGTGTTCGTGCTCGAGCACCGGGGCAGCGCAGCATTCAACGGCAACGTCGAGGTAGCCGTCGGCGACG
>DXGD01000073.1 GCA_019114115.1 Candidatus Nesterenkonia stercoripullorum | reverse complement strand
CCGGCGTCGTCACGGCGTTCATCGGGGCTCCCGTGCTGGTGGCGCTGACCCGGCGCCGGGCAGTGAGGGAACTGTGAAGACCATAGAGCAGCGCAGCGCGCCTGCGCGCGACGGCGCACGTGACGGGCAGACCCCATCCGGTCTGGGCCCATCCGATCGGGGTCTATTCGGCCCCGGCCAGCGCCCGCTCCGCTGGGGCGCATTCAGCTTTCACGGCGATCTCCGCGCCGTCGGCGTGTTCGTCGTGCTCCTGCTCGCCACTGCCGCAGTGGGGTGGTGGGGGCTGATCAGTGGAAGCTCCCAGCTCGGAATGGCAGATGCGTTCGCTGCACTGACGGGCACAGCGGATGAGGGGACGGCCCGGGTGATCCTGGACTGGAGGCTGCCGCGTGTGGTCTTCACCGTACTGGGAGGAGCTGCGCTCGCGGTCTCCGGCGCGGTGTTCCAATCCCAGACGCGCAACCCCCTGGGCAGCCCGGACATCATCGGATTCTCCACGGGGGCCTATACCGGCGCCCTGCTGCTGGCGGTGCTCGGCATCTCGGGCCTGGTGGCGACGCCGATCGCGGCGATCCTGGGCGGCCTGGGAACCGGCGTGCTGATCTACCTGCTCGCCTGGAAGCGCGGGGTGAGCGGTCTGCGCATCATCATCGTCGGCATCGGCGTGAGCATCTTCCTCGGCTCGCTGAACACCTACCTCGTCACCACGCTGAGCATCGAGGACGCGGTGAGCGTGGCGACCTGGGGCGCCGGCTCGGTCAACGACATCACCTGGAACCACGTCTGGCCGGTGCTCGGCGCGCTCGTCGTGATCCTGCCGGTCATGCTCTCCCGGGCTCGCGAGATGACCTTCATGGAGATGGGCGACGACGCGTCCCAGGGCCTGGGCATCCGGATCGAGGCCGTGCGTCTGGTCCAGTACACCGGAGGGATCGTGCTCGTGGCCGTGGTGACGGCGGCCGCCGGACCGATCGCCTTCGTCGCCCTCGTCGCGCCGCAGGTGGCCATGCGGCTGACGCGCTCCTCGTCCGTTCAGCTGCTGCCGGCGGCCGCGATGGGCGCGCTGCTGCTCACGGCCAGCGATCTGCTGGCCCGCTCACCGGTGCTGCCGATGCAGCCCCCGGTCGGCGTCGTCACGCTGTGCCTGGGTGGGGCATATCTGGTGTGGCTGCTGACCGGCATCGGGAGGATCACCGCAGGACCACGAAAGACCGCTGGAACAAGGAGGCAGGCAGGATGACCCAGGTTTCACCGAGAGACGGCATGCAGACGCACCAGCTGCGCGCCGAAGGCGTACATGCCGGGTACGACGAGCGGAGAGTCCTCCAGGATCTTGATTTCGAGGTGCCCGAGGGCTCTTTCACCGTGATCGTCGGCCCCAATGCCTGCGGCAAGTCCACGCTGCTGCGCAGCCTGGCCAGGCTCATCCGGCCCTCTGCCGGGGACGTGCTGCTCGACGGAGAGTCCATCCGGTCGATTCCCACGAAGACCTTGGCCCGGGCGATCGGGCTGCTTCCGCAGAGCTCTATCGCCCCGGACGGCATCACCGTCGCGGATCTCGTCTCGCGCGGACGCCATCCGCACCAGAGCCTGCTCAAGCGCTGGGGTCGTGAGGACGAGGCGGCCGTCCGGGAGGCGCTTGAGGCCACGCATATGACCGAGCTGGCCCGGCGTCCTGTGGACGAGCTCTCCGGAGGTCAGCGACAGCGCGCCTGGGTCGCCATGGCGCTGGCGCAGCAGACTCCGCTGCTGCTGCTGGACGAGCCCACCACCTACCTCGATATCGCCCACCAGATCGAGGTCCTGGAGCTGTGCGCCCAGCTGCAGCGGGAGGGCCGCACTCTGGTCGCCGTGCTGCACGACCTGAACCAGGCGCTGCGCTACGCGACGCATCTCGTGGCGATGTGCGAGGGGCGAATCGTTGCTGAGGGCCACCCCGAGGACGTGGGGACGGCGGAGATGATCCATGAGGTCTTCGGCGTCGAGGCCCGGGTGATCGAGGATCCGGAAACCGGGCGGCCGCTGGTCATCCCGCGGGCGCTCGGGCCGGGGCTGGAGGCTGCCCGCCCCGAGCCCGCCGGCTCCACGCAGCGCAGCGACCGGCCCGCGGCGCAGGAACCGGCCTCGCCCGCCCGGTAGCGCCGTCAGCCGCAGCCCACTAGCCGTCACCCCACCTGCTGTATCCCCACCATCTGTATCCCTCACCATCACCATGCTCGTATCAAGGAGAACATCATGACAGGACAACGCACCGCACTCATCGGAACTCTGAGCCTGGCGGCGCTGCTGCTCGCCGGCTGCGGATCGGGCGACGACGGCGGGGGCGACGACGAGAACGGCGTGCTGGCCACTGTCGAGCACAAGTTCGGCACCACGGAGGTCCCCGAGCCCGAGGACGGTGAGCTCGACGTCGTCGCGCTGGGATGGTCGGATGCTGAGGTTGCTCTGGCGCTGGACGTGCAGCCGGTGATGGTCCACGACTGGCTCGGCTTCGGCGAGGAGGACAAGGGCGTGGGGTCATGGGCTGCCGACAAGTTCGGCGACGTGGAGCCGGAGGTGATGGAGCGCTCCGACGGCGACCTCGACTATGAGCTCATCCAATCGATGGACCCGGATCTCATCCTCAACGTCAACTCTGGCTACGACGAGGCCGAGTACGACCGGCTCTCGGAGATCGCCCCGACGATCTCAGGTCCGGAGGACGCCGAGAACTTCAACCCCGGCTGGGACAACCAGACCCGGCTGATCGCCGAGGCGCTGGGCAAGTCCGAAGAAGGTGACGAGCTGGTCAGCGACACCGAGGCCAAGATCGAGGAGACACGCGATGAGCATCCCGAGTTCGACGGGGTGCAAGCAGTCACCGGCTCCAAGTTCGGTGAGGCGTACGGCCTGAGCTACACCGGCGACCTGCGCTGGGACGTCATGGAGTTGCTCGGCTTCCAGATGGCTGACGAGGCCGCGGAGCTCGAGCCCGACGAAGGCTTCTTCGCCAACGTCTCCCAGGAGCAGGTCGATGTGCTCGACGCCGAGGTCGCCGTGCTCTTCCCGATCGGCTTCACCCTCGAAGAGCTCGAGGACGACGACTTGATCTCCTCCCTCGACGTCGTCCAGGACGGACGCGCCGTCATGCTGGACCCCGATGACGATCTGACCCAGGCGTTCAGTGCCGGAAGCCCGCTGAGCCTCGAGGTCGTCCTGGATGAGCTGCCGCCGAAACTGCAAGAGGCCGTCGACAACGTCGAGTGAGCCCTCGCCTGAGATGGTGCACGCGGCCCTCCGGAGACTCTGCCGGACGGCCACCCGCTGAGGGCCCACCTGGCCGGCTGACGGAACCGGCCAGGTGCGGCCGGGCGTTCTCGTGGGACAATGGTGCTGATGTCTGCCACTTCAGATCCCGCATCCGCCGCCGACTCCGCCGCGCGGGCACCTCGACGCGCCGCTGAGACAGCTGCGCAGCCTTCGAGCGCGCCGTCCTCAGCGACGGGTCAGCAGCGCCCGCAGATCCGCCCCCAGGCCGAGGGCTGGAACCAGGCGCTCGACGCCGAAGGGCGCCCGAAACTCCAATTCGCCCAGTCCCGCCGGGTCACCCAGCCGCCGCAGCATCTGGCGGATATGACCCTTGAAGAGCGCATCGCCAAGGCGAAGGAGATGGGGCTGCCCGGGTTCCGTGCCAAGCAGCTCTCCGTGCACTACTTCCAGCACTACACCACTGACCCCGAGCAGATGACGGATCTGCCCGCTGCCACCCGCGGTGAACTGGTCGGGGCCTTCCTGCCCACGCTGCTGACCCCCGTCCGCCAGCTGCGCACCGACGACGGCGCCACGATCAAGTTCCTGTGGCGGCTCTTCGACGGCGCGCTGGTCGAATCGGTCCTGATGCGCTACCGGAACCGGATCACGCTGTGCATCTCCTCGCAGTGCGGCTGCGGCATGAACTGCCCGTTCTGCGCCACCGGCCAGAACGGCCTGACCAGGAACATGTCCGCCGCCGAGATCGTGGACCAGATCGTGCAGGCCAACCGGGTCATCGCCGCCGGCCAGCTCGACGCCGACGTCTCGACCGGTGACCGGGTGGAGCTCGGCGAGGAAGCCGACGACGCCGCAGAGGACACAGCCCCGAGCGGGCCGCAGCGCGTCTCGAACATCGTCTTCATGGGGATGGGGGAGCCGCTGGCGAACTACAAGCGGGTGATGAGCGCTGTGCGCCGCATGGTCGGCGTCGTGCCCGAGGGGCTGGGCATGAGTGCCCGCGGGATCACCATCTCCACTGTCGGCCTGGTCCCGGCCATTCGGAAGCTCGCCGCCGAGGAGCTGCCGATCACGTTCGCGCTGAGCCTGCACGCCCCCGACGACGAGCTGCGCGATGAGCTGATCCCGGTGAACTCCCGCTGGAAGGCCGATGAGGCGATCGACGCCGCCTATGAGTACTACGAGCGCACCGGCCGCCGCGTCTCCATCGAGTACGCGCTGATCAAGGACATGAACGACCACCCCTGGCGAGCCGACCTGCTCGCCGAGAAGCTCAATGCGCGCGGGCGCGGCTGGGTGCATGTGAACCCGATCCCGTTGAACCCCACGCCCGGATCCATCTGGACGGCCTCCACGCGCTCGGTCACCGCCGAGTTCATCGACCGTCTCCAGGCCAAAGGCGTTCCCACCACGCTGCGGGACACGCGCGGCAAGGAGATCGACGGCGCCTGCGGGCAGCTCGCCGCCGCCGAGGACTGAGCTGCGCCTGTGGACTGACCTGCGATTGGGGACTGACCTGGGACGGAGCACTGACCTGAGCCCGGGTGGGTAGGCTGAGCCTATGAGCCCTCTCGAACCGTCACGGCGTTCCCAGGTGCCGGGATTCCATGTCATGAGCATCCTCGGCCAGGTCGCGGCGCTGCGCGAGGCCGGCCGGGATATCGTCTCGCTCACGGCGGGAGAGCCCGGGGCCGGTGCTCCGCCACCGGTGGACCGGGCAGCGGCAGCAGTGCA
>DXGD01000072.1 GCA_019114115.1 Candidatus Nesterenkonia stercoripullorum | reverse complement strand
CAGTGGCGTCCATATGTGTTTCTCCTGATCAGGGCGTCTATCCCTTGATCCTATCCAGAGCTGCGGCGCACTGGGGAATGCGTTCGTCCACACTCATCCCATGACTGCTGAGCCGCCGAGCCCAGGACCCTCTACTGTGCCTTGGCGCGTTGCACTTTGCGGGCCGCGAGCTCCGCGGCGTCGTCGAACTCCCGCTCGATCTCCGCATTCGGCGTGGCCGTGAGCTTGCTGACGACGACGGCGACGATCACATGGGCGAGGAAGCCCGGGATGATCTCATAGACCTCATCAGGGCCGAAGGCGTCCCAGAGGAAGACGCCGGCCGCGCCGACGACCATCCCGCTGAGCACACCCCAGGTGGTGAGTCCCCGCCAGAACAGCGCGAGCAGGATCGCCGGACCGAACGCAGCGCCGAAGCCCGCCCAGGCGAAGGCCACGAGCGCGAGGATCGTGTCGCTGGGATTGAGCGAGAGCAGCAGGGCCACCACGGAGACGCCCAAGACGGAGAGCTGTCCCATGCGCAGCAGCAGCTTCTGGGAAGGCGTGCGCGTGGTGAATGTCCGGTAGAGGTCCTCCACCAGCGCCGAGGAGGAGACCACCAGCTGGCTGGAGATCGTGCTCATGATGGCGGCCAGCACTGCGGAGAGCACGAAGCCCCCGATCAGCGGGTGGAAGAAGATCTGTGACAGCGCCAGGGTGACCGTCTCGGGGTCGGAGAGCTCGACGGACTCCTGGTTGAAGTAGGCCAGGCCGACGAGCCCGGTGACCACGGCACCGATCAGCGAGATCGCCATCCATCCGATGCCGATCCGGCGGGCAGGCTTGGCGGAGGCAGCATCTCGCATAGCCATGAAGCGGATGATGATGTGCGGCTGCCCGAAGTATCCGAGCCCCCAGGCCAGAGCGGAGACGACGGCCAGCACGGTCAGCCCGTTCAGGCCCTCGCCGCCGAAGGGGGAGAGCCGCGTCGGGTCGACGTCGTTGATCGCCTCGATTGTGGGTCCGATCCCGCCCAGGTACACGATCACCATCACCGGGACGACGACGAGGGCCGCCATCATGAGCAGCCCCTGCACCACATCGGTCAGCGAAGCGCCGAGGAAGCCGCCGATCAGCGTGTAAGCCATCGTCACCCCGGCGACCAGGAGCAGCCCTGTGGTGTAGCTGGTGCCGAAGGCGCTTTCGAAGAACACCCCGCCGGCGACCATCATGGAGTTCACGTAGAAGACGAAGAACACCAGGATGATCGCGCCGGAGACGACCCGCAGCATGCGCGTGGAGTCCTTCAGCCGGTTCTCGAAGAAGCTGGGGATCGTGATCGAGTTCCCGGCGACTTCCGTATACGCGCGCAGCCTCGGGGCGACGATGAGCCAGTTCAGATAGGCGCCGAGGGTCAGGCCGACGGCGATCCAGCCTTCGATGAGCCCGGCCATGTAGATGGCGCCGGGCAGGCCCATCATCAGCCAGCCGGACATATCGGAGGCGCCGGCGCTCAGCGCTGCCACGCCCGGCGGCAGCTGACGACCTGCCAGCATGTACTCCTCATGGTCTGACGTGCGGCGATAAGCGTAGAGGCCGATGCCGATCATGGCGGCGAAATAGATGACCAGGGCCAGGATCTGATAGGCGGAGTCGCTCACGGGGATTCATCCTTCGACGAAATGCTCTCGGACAGGGAGGCGGGACGCATGGCCGTGCTGAGCGGACCCTCAGCACTCGCAGCCACCCTTTGGTGCGTGAGCTGAAGCATAGTATGTTTTCGCCCGAGAGCCGAGTGGCTGGTTTTCATCCAGACGATGACATGGCGATCAGCAGTAGGCTGGACCCAGTCAACTGCAGGGAGGCACGAAATGCCGACGATAGAGCACACCAGCACACTGCCGTTCTCCCGGCAGGACGTCTTCGCCTGGTACTCGCGCCCCGGAGCGCTGGTCAGACTGCACCCGCCCTTCTCCGGCTCAGTGATCCAGGAGCCCAGCAACGGCATCGAGGAAGGCTCTGAATCGCGGCTCTCGATCTACCCGCCGGGCTCCTTCGGCTTGGGCCTGACCTCCGCGGCAGGACTGCTCGGCACGGTCCTTCCGGTGAAGGTCCCCGGCGCGATGCAGCCAGCCGTGACCTGGACGGCCCGGCACACGGAGAAGACCGCGAACGAGTCCATGACCGACGAGATGGTCCACGGCCCCTTCTCCTCATGGACTCACCAGCGCAGCTTCACCGACGACGGCGACGGCATGCAGCTGCACGAGACCGTGAGCTTCGAGCTGCCAGGCTGGATGCCTGCCCACCTGCCCGGCAGGGGATGGCAGGAGGACAAGGTCCTCGAAGAGCTCCACCGCATGTTCGCCTATCGTGAGCATCAGACCGCTGCGGACCTCGGCTTCCACGCCGCGCACGGGGCACTGGCCTCGCAGCAGGGACGCGCCCTGACAGTGGCCGTTACCGGTGCCTCGGGCATGATCGGCGCGCAGGTGTGCGCCCTGCTGGGCGGTGCCGGGCACACGGTCCGGCGGATGGTGCGCAGGCGCGCGGAGACGGCAGACGAGATCAGCTGGGATCCGTCCGGCGGGCGGCTGGACAAGGAGAGCCTGCGCGACGTCGACGTCGTCATCAATCTGGCTGGCCACCCCCTGGCCGGCCGGTTCACGCAGACCCATAAGCGCCGGGTGCTGGATTCCCGGGTCGAGGGAAGCGCGCTCCTCGCCGAGCGGCTGGCGGAGCTTGAGCGGTCCGACCATCGCGGTCGCAGCCTGATCAACGGCTCGGCGATCGGGTACTACGGCGCCCAGCCGGAGAAGCAGCCGGTGCAGGGCCGTCTGCTGGACGAAAGCCTCGAAGCCGGAGAGGACTTCCTGGCCTCGGTGTGCCAGCAGTGGGAAGCCGCCGCGCAGCGGGCCGCCGCGGCCGGAGTGCGCGTGGCGATCGTCCGCACCGGCATCGTGCAGACGCCAGCAGGAGGCGCGCTGCAGCAGATGCTGCCGCT
>DXGD01000071.1 GCA_019114115.1 Candidatus Nesterenkonia stercoripullorum | reverse complement strand
GGAGCCTCGGGAAATATCTCCGTGCGGGTGGGGGAGCGGACCTATATGTCGCCCACCGGCGTCTCCCTGGGTGAGCTCAGGGCGCAGGAGCTCTCCGTCATGGCCGCCGACGGCACGCAGCTGGGCGGGCTGCGCGCGTCCAAGGAATATCCGCTGCACGCGGCGATGTACGCCAAGGATCCCGAGGCCGGTGCCGTCATCCACCTGCATTCGGCGCAGGCGATGGCGGCTTCCTGCCTCCCGCCGGCCTCTGAGCGCTCCGCCCTGCCCCCGGTGACTCCCTATCTGGTGATGCGCGTGGGACGCGTCCCGCATGTGGGTTATGCGCCGCCTGGCTCGGTGGAGCTGGGCGAGGAGCTCAGCCGCGTCGAAGGCCTCTTCCACGGGGCGCTGCTGGCCAACCACGGGCTCATCGTGACTGGACGGGACATGGATCAGGCGCTCGACCGTGCCGTCGAGGTCGAAGAGGCCTGCCGGCTCTACGTGCAGCTCTTCGGCGCCCCCGCGCGCTGGCTCAGCGACGACGACGTCGCCGTCCTCACCGAGCGCCACGGTACGCCGTGGTGAATGCAGCCGCAGTGCGGGTCGCGCACTGCGAGCCGAGCCCGATTCTCTGGTAATGTGGGCACCTGTCGGAGCTGCTCGCTAAAGCGGGCAGCCCGCCTAGCGGATGTAGCTTAATGGTAAAGCTTCTGCTTCCCAAGCAGACGACGCGGGTTCGATTCCCGTCATCCGCTCCACTGAGGCACCAAGGCCGTTCTGGGACTAGGCAGTCCAAGAAACTCCAGGTCAGACGCTCTTTTCGCTCAGGAGTAGGGCTTCTGTTCATGTCTGTGCCACCTTCCGGCGTCGGTTTCGGCGGTCGTATGACAGTGAATATGTGGTAGTAGCGAGTGGTGGGTCCCTGAAGCTCGTTTCGAGTTCTCGTGGCGAGAGTCGGTGTCCATCCGTCGACACATGTCCCCGTATCTCTGGCGCGTGGAAGATTGACCGTACTAGGCCCGTTCGACCACCGCGCACGGGTGGGCGAATCGATGAGCGAGCTCTACCGCACCAGGCACCGGGCTTGCCCTCAAGAGCGGTGATGCAGGCCAGCACCTCGAGACCACGGTCCGCCTGCCCATGACCTGAGCCTGCCTCATGAGCCGTCTCATAAGGCAGGTCGCGCGCTCCTGACCCGGAGCCCCTGCTCAGGTCGTCGAATCGCTGCAGAGTGCCTCCGCCTCGATCAGAACGGGTGGGTCTTGATCTTTTGGGCGTAAACGATATTGCACGGCTTCGCAATCCTGAACGCTGTGTCCTTCTTGTATTTATATGCCCAGCTGCCCTGTATGCCCACGCATTTGAAGGTGTAGGTAAAAGGCTTGTCGCAATAGCCAGTCAGATATTTGGTTCCTTGATAGGCGACGCATGGCGCTGCCTGTGCTTCAGTCGTCGTCTTCACCGCGTCGATGGCTAGACCTCCGGTAGCGAGAATTCCGGCCGCTGCTAGAGTGCCGACTATCTGCTTGAACGATCTGCGTGCCATGTCGTAAATCTCCTTCACACTAGTTTCGGGTTACCGCATGAGGCCGCACTGGCATGGCTAGTCGCTCTGAGGATGAACCCAGTGCTTCGAGATGATGCTGGCGGGGCCACGCGCATAACTCATCTAAGCACTCAGTAGCTCGTATTAATAGTAGCGATGCTAATCTTCAGCATCGGTCGTTTCTGTCCACCCCCCTCTGGGTTCGCTTGTGGTGCCCCTGACTATCTGCTCAGAGCAGATCAGCCGTGGGCAGTGAAGATCGCCCGTCGATCGAAGCCTTCGGCATGCTCGGATCATGAGCGAAGAAGAGACCGCTCGGCTGATGACCGAGCAGATGAGACAAGAACTGGCGCACCGTCGGGTGCTGGTGCTGGATGCAGCTCTCGAGGACGAGAACGCGGCCTGGCTGATGTCGAAGCTGATGACCATGGCTGCCGACGATCCGAAGCAGGATATCTGGCTCTGGATCAACTCTCCCGGAGGGTCAGTCCCGGCCATGCTGGCCATCCGGGACATCATGCAGGCCATTCCGTGTGAAGTACCCACCTTGGCCCTGGGCATGGCGGCCAGCGCGGGGCAGTTCCTGCTGTCCGGCGGTGCTGCCGGGAGACGTTTCGCGCTTCCGCACTCCAAGATCCTGCTCCACCAGGGCTCATCCGGCATCGCGGGCAGCGCGGCCGACGTCGAGCTTGCCGCTGAGGAGCTGCGCGATACCCGGGATACGGTGCTCGGGATCATCTCCGAGGACACCGGAGCGCCAATGGATCGGCTCTTCGAAGACTCCCTGCGTGATAGGTGGTTCACCGCTGAGCAGGCCAAGGACTACGGGTTCGTCGACCATGTCGTGAGCAGTTTCGAGGCGATCGCGCCGCGGGCACGCCGGCACCCAGTCGGCCTGACCTCGAGCATTCAGAGCTCGCCCGCGAGCACTGAAGAGGGGGACATCCGATGAGCAGCTACACGATACCCAACGTCATCACCCGCGATGGGCGTGGAGAGCGCGTGATGGACGTCTACTCGCAGCTGCTGACTGAGCGGATCATCTACCTGGGGACAGCCATCGACTCCGGCGTCGCCAATGCGGTGATCGCGCAGCTGCTGCATCTGGAGGCCCAGTCGGTCGACACCGCGGTCGATCTCTACATCAACTGCGAAGGCGGCGACCCCTCAGCCATGATGGCCATCTACGACACGATGCAGTACATCAAAGCGCCGGTCGCCACCACCTGCGTCGGCCAGGCATTCGGCGTCGGGGCCGTGCTGCTGGCTGGAGGCGCACCGGGCCGTCGGGCGGTGCTGCCGCACACCAGAATCGTCCTTCACCAACCGGCTATGAGCACCGGGCGCGCCCCCATTCCGGACTTGATCCTCAACGCCGATGAGCTGGTGCGCGTCCGTGGGGAAATCGAAGGGGTGCTCTCCCGGCACACGGGGCAGGCTGTGGAGACGCTGCGCCGGGACACCGAGCGCGATCGGGTGTTCACCGCTGCGGAGGCTCTCAGCTACGGTCTGGTGGACGAGGTGCTCACCGTACGCTGAGGGTTAGGCAGCGACGCAGAGCTGCACGGCCGCAGAAGGGCCTGCGGAGATCGTGTGTGAGGTGGGGGCGGGGAGGGCCTCGGAGGACGGTGGCAGTACCGTGGTGTCGGCAGGGCTTGCAGAGGGCGCGAATCCCACGAAGGAGAGCGTGTCCCTGCGGAGCTCGTCGGCCACCTGAACTGTCAGTTCGACCAAGGTGATGCCGAGAGCGCCGCTGATCGCGGCGATCATCTCCGAGGACGGCTCCTTGCGGCCGCGCTCGATCTCAGAGAGGTACTGCGAGGAGAGGCCGGCCTCCTGTGCCACGTCATTCAGCGTGAGCCTGCG
>DXGD01000070.1 GCA_019114115.1 Candidatus Nesterenkonia stercoripullorum | reverse complement strand
GGAATTTCTTAAGCTCGGCGGACATCTGCGTCAGCCGCTGTGTCGCTTTGTCGCGCGGCACAGCGCCGTGATCACCCTCGCCATCCACCGGCAGCACCACCTCCAGGTAGCACTTCAGCTTCGGCTCCGTGCCAGACGGCCGGCAGATCACCCGGTCGTTGTCCGCGGTGACGAACAACATGCCGTCTGTCGCCCCGATGCCCAGCGGATCGGTCGCCAGGTCCTTCACCTCGGTCACCGGCGAGCCCGCGAGCGACTCCGGCGGCTGAGCACGCAGCTTGTCCATTCCCTCGCTGATCAGCGACAGGTCGGTGACCCGGAACGTCAGCGGCGCGGTCTGGTACAGCCCATGCTGCCGCGCTAGGTCGTCCAGCGCATCGTCGAGTGTCTTCGACTCCGCCTTGAGATCCGCCACCAGGCTGGCCAACACCACGGAGGTACCCACGCCGTCCTTGTCGGCCACCGCCTCGGGATCGCAGCAGTACCCGATGGCCTCCTCGTAACCAAAGCAGAGCTGCGGAGTGCGGGCGATCCACTTGAATCCGGTGAGCGTGGTCTGATGCTCTAGGCCGTGATGCTCGGCCACGCGCGACAGCAGGCGGCTAGACACCACCGAGTTCGCCATCACGCCCGTGGCCCTGCGGCGGGCCAGGTAGTCGCCGAGCAGCGCGCCGGTTTCGTCGCCGGTGAGCTGTCGCCAGCCGCCCTCGGCACTATCGTCCGGGGTGGCCACGGCGCAGCGGTCGGCGTCCGGGTCGTAGGCGATGATGACGTCCGCGCCGATCTCCGTCGCGTGCTTCTTCGCCAAATCCAGCGCGCCCGGCTCCTCGGGGTTAGGGAACGACACGGTCGGGAAATCCGGGTCCGGCTGGGCCTGTTCCGGCACCAGCGACACCTCGAAGCCCGCGGCGGTGAGGATGCGCTCGCCCAGGGCCGCGCCCACGCCGTGCATCGCGGTCAGCGCGATGCAAACGTCCCGGTTTTTCTCTGTGCGCTCCTCTGTGCGCTCCCCCGCCAGCGCCACCGCCCGCGCCGCGTAATCGTCGCGCGGGTCGATGGCGCGGATGTGGTCTGTGTCCTTCGACGCCATCAGGACCTCATCAGCCGCGGGGGCCGCCGCTATGGCCTCGGCGATCTCCTTGTCCGCAGGGGAAATAAGCTGCACTCCCTCCGCCGGACCCGTGGCCACACGGCCACCGAGGTACACCTTGTAACCGTTATCCTTCGGCGGATTGTGCGAGGCGGTCACCATGATGCCCGCGTCCGCACCCTGCTGCTTGACGGCAAAGGCCGTCAGCGGGGTGGGGTTCTGCGCGGGCAGCACCAGCGCGGTGCCCCCGGCGCCGGCGATGACCTGCGCGGCGTCGCGCTGGAACTCGGCGGAACCGTAGCGCGCGTCGCAGCCGACCACCACCACGGGGTTGTCGACCTTGGTCTTCAGCCATGCCACGAGGCCCGCGGTGGCGCGAATGACGACCGCGCGGTTCATGCGGGATTCGCCCGGGCCGATCTCCGCGCGCAGCCCGGCGGTGCCGAAGCTCAGCGGACCGTGGAAGGCCTCGCCGAGGCCCACGGCATCGTCCGCGACGATGAGCTGCTCTACCTGCTGTTTCGTTGCCGGGTCGGGGTCGTGCTCGGCCCATTCCCGGGCGCGGGCAATGAGGTCAGACGATACGGCAGACATTACTCCAGTCCTTCCACAATCTTTTTCGACGACGACAGCCCGAGCCGGCTCGCACCCGCCTTCATCATGGCCACGGCGGCTTCGGCGGTGCGGATGCCACCGGATGCCTTCACCCCGAGGCGGTCACCGACGGTCTTGCGCATGAGGGACACGGCGTGCTCCGAGGCGCCACCCGCCGGGTGGAAGCCGGTGGAGGTCTTGACGAAGTCGGCCCCCGCCTTCTCTGCGGACTCGCAGGCGCCCACGATTTCCTCGTCCGTTAGGGCAGCGGATTCAATGATGACCTTGAGGATCTTCCCCGGGATGGCCTCGCGGACCATGGCGATTTCCTCCGTAAGGGCGTCGAACTTATGTTCCTTGGCCAGGGCGATGTTGATGACCATATCGACCTCGTCGGCGCCGTCGGTGACGGCCTGCTTGGCCTCAGCGGCCTTGATCTGTGGCTTGACCGCGCCGGAGGGGAAGCCGACGACCGTGGCGACATGCACGTCGCCCGTGTCCTTGAGGGGCAGCTGGGAGGGCGACACGCATACCGCGTAGGTGCCGAGGTCCTTGGCCTCCTGGACGAGGGCGGCGACGTGTGCGGAGGTGGCCTCCGGCTTGAGCAGGGTGTGGTCGATGATGGCGGCGACGTCTGCTGCGGATGGTGAAGATGGTGAGGATGACTGTGCTGACATGGTGTGGTCCTTTCTCGGTGGTTAGTTAGTGTTATTTGTTCGCCGCGATGAGCTCGCCGGAGGCCTTTTCGCGCGCGTACATCCACCGATCCGCGAGGACGTAGATGACCGCGCCCACCAGGCCGATGGCGGCGAGGGCCCAGAGCACAGCGTTGTAGCTCGGGAGGGCATCCATGAACTGGAAGGTGTAGGCGATGCCCAGGGGGATGCCGATGTTGATCGTGAGGTTGTAGAAACCGATGGCGATGCCGGACTTTTCCGGCATGATGCGGGACAGGGCGGTGTTCACCAGCGGGGCGTAGAGCAGGGCAAAGCCCGAGGCGAACAGGATGATCGAGACGATCTGGAACACGATCGCCATCTGGATCGTCAGCGCGCCCAACACAAGAGCGCCGATGATCATGCCGAGCGCGGTGAAGATCGTGGTGCGGGACGTGAGGTAGTGGCCGATCTTGCCGGAGAAGATGCCGACGAGCACCGCACATATGTAGCCGGGAACCATGAGCAGCGCGGCATCCGACTGGTTGAGGCCGTGGAAGTCCTTCGCCGCGAACGGGATCATGACGATGTAGCCAAGCTGCGTGGAGTAGATGATGAGGACGAGAACGAGCGCCCAGACGTAGCGGCCATTAGTGAAGAACTCCGGCCGCACCAGCGGCTTGCGCCCCTTGGCCACGTAGAGGGCAAACAGTGCGATACCGATCACGGCGGGGATGATCCACCCCCACACGAACTCCTGCATGAACATGATCAGCGATGTGGAGAACAGGGCGACCAGGAACAGGCCGATGACATCCAGCGACGTGGAGGAGGCCTCGTCTTCCGGCACATACTTAAGAACGAACGGCACGGCCAGCACGAGGATAAGCGGCACGAGGAACATAGCGGTCCAGCTGATGTACGTGGAGATCGCTCCGGAGGTCAGCGCGCCAACCAGCAGGCCCGCCTGGAAAGCAGCGGTGGAAAATCCCAGGTAGGTCTTCTGATCCTCGTCTGGGATGTGCTTGGTGACGTAGATGACATAGAGCGTCTCGGCTGCTGCCAGGCCGCAGGTTTGGATGAGCCGGCCCGTGAGCACCATCGGCCACGAGCTGGAAAAGAGGAAGCCCATCAAGGAACCGACCACCACGAGGCCGATGCCGATGAGGGTGAGCTTGCGGATGGAAATCGCGTCGGCCAGCGCAGCGTACACCACGGCGCCGATGCCGATGATGATGCCCGCCAGCGATGCCTGCAGCGACGCAACGTTCGGGTCGATGTTGAGGCCGTCGGCCATGGGGCCGGTCATGGTCTTGAAGCCGTTATCAACGATGAGGCTGAACACGAACGTGAACAGCAGCACCGGGACGGCGGCCTTGGCGGAGCGAACGGGGGTGCCCATGATGTTCTCCAGGGGTCAGGGGAGGCGAAAAGTTGGGGGTGAAAAACTGCAGCGCGAGCGGACTACAGCGCCGCGAGCGGGAGCGCGAGTTCCATCATCTGAGTGAAGGCGTTTTGCCGCTCGTCCGCAGTGGCGCGCTCGCCGGTGACGATGTTGTCCGACACCGTGAACACGCCCAGTGCCTCCACGCCCGCGTAGGCGGCGTTGGCGTACAGCGCTGCCGATTCCATCTCCACGCCCAGCACGCCCATGCGCGCCCAGCGGTCGTTGACGGTCTCGTCGGCGTTGTAGAACACGTCCGAGCTCAGCACGTTGCCCACGTGCAGGCGGACATCCTGGCGCTCGGCTTCGTCCACCACGCCCTTGAGCAGCTTCCAGCTGGCCGTGGGGGCGTAGGTGCCGGGCAGGTTGTACTGGTCCAGGTAGTTGGAGTCGGTGGAGGCGGAGGCGCCCACGATGACGTCGTAGAGCGGGATGTCCTTCTGCAGCGCACCGATGGAGCCGATGCGGATGATGCGCTTGACGTCGAAGAAGTTCATCAGCTCGTAGGAGTAGATGCCGATCGACGGGATGCCCATGCCGGAGCCCATGACCGACACCTTCGTGCCGTTGTAGGTTCCGGTGAAGCCCAGCATGTTGCGGACCTCGTTGAACTGGACCACGTCATCGAGGTAGGTCTCGGCGATGAACTTGGCTCGGAGCGGATCCCCGGGCATGAGGACGGTCTCGGCAATCTCCTCGCCGCGGGGGTTGATGTGGGGGGTTGCTTTTGTGCTCATAACTTGAGCTTAGGACGGTCGGGAACAATCGTCAATGGTTATTTTTGCAAATGTTCCAGGGGTAGCCGACGAACCAGGGAAGCTGCTCGATAGTTATTCAATGGCTGCTCGCCCGACCTATCCGTACACCCGCGCAGCCGTCTCATGATCAATCACAAGATGCGTCGCCATCCCCATGGTCAGCGCCACCCGAATGGCCTCAACCTTGTCCGCTCCCCCAGCGACGAGCACCCGAATCGGGCGGGCCTTCAAGTCCGCCAGCGAAATCCCCACCGTGCGCTGATCCACCTCCGGCGACGCCACCTCGCCCTCCGCCGTGAAAAACCGCGAGCAGACATCGCCCACCGCACGAGCCATGATCTGCTTTTCCTCATCCGGCGCCAGCATCCCCAGGTTCACAAGCAGCGAATGCCGCCCCACTCCCCCGACCGTGAACACCGCCATATCAGTGCTCGCGCCCGCCTGAAGCACCGCGGCGATATGCCGATCCTGCACCACGAGATCCTTCGTTTCCTTCGAGTCCAAGATCACAGGCAAAGGCAGGGCCTCGACTGCGGCGTCGAACGAACGAGCAAACCTGGTGAGAGTCGCGATGTCGTGAGTGCTGCGTTCCGAATGGGAATGACCCCCCTTGAGCTGCACCACCCGAACGCCCCGCACGGACAACGGGCGCAAGTGCTCCGCGACGGCATACATGGTGTCTCCCCAGGAGATACCCACGGACATGTCGTCGTGGACAAGCTCCTCGAGCAGGCTCGCGCCGCTGCGCCCCAGCTCGCTGAGCAAGTCCGCGTTCGATCCGCGCACCGGGCGAACCATGCGGACCTCCTCTAAGCCCCAGCGCTCCACAAAGCCATCGATGAGTTCGTCGGCACGCTCCCGCGGATCGTGAATTGTAATCGACACGTAGCCCTTGTCGCGGGCTGCCTGCAGCAGCTTCGAGACCGTGGGGCGCGATACGCCCAGCTCCGCGGCGACCTCGGACTGCCCTAGCCCCTGCTCGTAGTAGAGCTTCGCGGCGGCGATGGATTGGGAGTCTCGAGAGTCGATCATTGCTCCATTATCGCAGGTGGCCGTGGAACTTCACCGAAAACACCCGCATACACTCGCGGCACTGCCAGGCGTTGTCGGTCTCGTCGTCCGGGAAGAGGTTCTCGCTCATGCAATACGGGCAGTTGTTCACCGTGGCGCGGCGGCCATTGGCATGCCCGGCGCGCCCGCCGATTGCGGCGTTGACGCTGGGGAGGGAATCGCGATCGGGCTCGCTCATACCAAGGCCTCGTCCTCGGCGCGGGCGACCCAGTCGCGGAACTGCTCGCCCTCAGTGCGCTGTTCCTTGAAGTTCTCCACGACGCGGACCACGTAGTCGCCGAGGTCGGAGGAGAACACCTGGTTGCCGCGGACCTTACGGCCGAAGTGCGGCTCCAGGCCGATCGTGCCACCCAGGTGCACCTGGAATCCTTCGACGCGCTCGCCGTCATCGGTGGTGAGGATCTTGCCCGTCAGGCCAATGTCCGCGACCTGGGTGCGGGCGCACGAGTTCGGGCAGCCGTTGAGGCTGATCTTCAGCGGCACATCGAGGTCGCCGAGGCGTTCCTCCAGCTCGTCGACCAGCGCGATCGCGCGCTGCTTGGTGACCACGTGAGCGAGCTTGCAGAACTCCAGCCCCGTGCACGAGATGATGTCTCGACGGAATGCTGAGGGCGACGCCGACAGGCCGACCTGCTCCAACTCCTCCGCCAACTGCTCGGCCGCCTCGCGCGTGAGGTCGAGGAAGAGCAGCTCCTTGTCCGCGGTAGTGCGCATGCGCGTCACGCCGTGCTTGTCCGCCAGGTCCGCGAGCTGCTGCAGCTGCGTGCCGTCCGTGTGGCCGACGGTGGGCTTGACGCCGAGGTAGAACAGGCCGTCCTTTTGCTCGTGGATGCCGACATGGTCTCGATATCCCGGGTGAACCTCCGGGGCAGGGCCGTCGGTGAGGCGTCGACCCAAATATTCTTCTTCGAGGACCTGACGGAACTTCTCCACGCCCCAGTCGGCGACGAGGAACTTCAGGCGCGCACGGTTGCGCAGGCGGCGGAAGCCGTAGTCGCGGAAAATACCGACGACGCCGGCCCACACATCCGGGACCTCCTCGAGTGAGACCCACACGCCGAGGCGCTGGGCGAGCATCGGGTTCGTGGACAGGCCGCCGCCGACCCACACGTCGAAGCCGGGACCGTGCTCTGGGTGTACCGATCCGATGAAGGAGACGTCCTGGATCTCGTGGGTGACATCCTGGCGGCTGTTGCCGGAGATGGCGGACTTGAACTTGCGCGGGAGATTGCCGAATTCGGGCCTGGGAAGGACCTCTTCGGTGATAGTGCGGATGGCCGGGGTGGCGTCGATGATCTCGTCCTTGGCGATGCCGCTGACGGGCGAACCGAGGACCACGCGGGGCACGTCGCCGCAGCCGAAGAAAGTGTTGAGGCCGACCGACTCGAGCTTGTCCCAGATGGCGGGGACGTCCTCGATCTTGATCCAGTGGAGCTGGACATTTTGGCGGTCGGTGAAGTCTGCGGTGTTGCGGGCGTACTGCTCGGAGATCTCGCCGATGGCGCGGATCTTCTCGGGGCTGGCCAGGCCGCCGTCCATGCGGATGCGCATCATGAAGTAGCGATCCTGCAATTCAGCGTTGGTGAGCGTGCCGGTGTGCTCGCCGCCGAGGTTCTGCTTGCGCTGGGTGTAGAGGCCGACCCACTTGAAGCGCGGGGCGAGGTCCTCGGCGGGGATGGAGTCGAAGCCTTCCTTGGCGTAGATGTCGCGGATGCGCTGGGCGACGTTGATGCCCGGGTCTTCCTGCTTGATCCGCTCGTCATCGTTGAGCGGATCGCGGCCGTCGATGGCCCACTGGCCTTGGGGCTTCTTGGCGCGCTTGGTGGCCGTCCTGGGCTGCGTTGTGGTTGGCATCGTTGGTATGG
>DXGD01000069.1 GCA_019114115.1 Candidatus Nesterenkonia stercoripullorum | reverse complement strand
TCTCCACGGTTCTTCTTGTCCCGGCGGATCCCCTCGAGCAGCTGGTTCCAGCGGTCGTCGCGGTAGGTCGTCGGCAGTCCCAGCGACTGCAGGATGCTGTGATGGCGATCCGCCGTGGGATCGTCGAGGCGTCCCAGGCTGCGGGCCAGTTCTGCGGCGAAAATGAGCCCGACCGAAACCGCAGCGCCATGGCGCCATTGGTAACGCTCGGCCAGTTCGATCGCGTGGGCCAGCGTGTGACCGTAGTTGAGCTGCTCCCGCTCTCCGGCTTCTTTGAAGTCCTCTCCCACAACGGCCGCCTTCACCGCGATGGCCCGCTCGATCACTTCGCGCAGCTGCCGTGAGTGGGGGTTCTGCACCTGCTCAGGCGACTCCTCGATAATCTCGAGAATGCGCTCGTCGGCGATGAAACCGCACTTGACGACTTCGGCGAGGCCGGCGACGAGCTCGTTGCGAGGCAGCGTCAGCAGCGTATCGAGATCGGCCAGCACTCCTGCCGGCTGGTGGAAGGCGCCCACCAGATTCTTGCCTTCAGCAGTGTTGATGCCGGTCTTGCCGCCCACTGCGGCATCGACCATACCCAACAGCGTGGTGGGCATGTGCACCACGCGCAGTCCGCGAAGCCAGGTGGCGGCCACGAAGCCAGCCACATCGGTCACCGCACCCCCGCCGACGGCGACGACGGCGTCGGACCGGGTGAAATCGTTCTGGCCCAGGACCTGCCAGCAGAATGCTGCCACCTGGATGTGCTTGCCCTCTTCGGCGTCCGGGATCTCCGCGACAAGCGCCTGGTACCCGGCCTTCTCAAGGTCCTCACGCACGACGTCGCCCGTGGCCCGCAGCGCGCGCGGATGGATGACGAGGACCCGTTCGGCCTGGGCCCCGACCATCCCCGGAAGCCGCGAGAGCAGGCCGCTGCCGATCACCACGTCGTATCCGCTGTGTCCGACGGCACCCAGATCTGCTCCGTCGGCCGCTGGAGCGCCGACGGTGACTATCGAGGGCTCCGCGGCGGGTTCGCCATGCTCGGCAGGCGCCGGCCGCACGGACTCTCCACCTGGGGGATCGGTCTGTGCAGAGTCGGCCTGTGCAGAGTCGGTCTGTGCGGAGTCGGTCTGTGCGGAGTCGGCCGGTACGGAACCCTCCTGGGGGACTTGCTGTTCCGAGTCCGGCCTGCCCTCGATGTCCTCATTGCGGGCGGCCGGTGCAGGGGCGGGTTCTGACGTCGTCATCTCTATGTACTCTCAGTTTCGGTGCTGTCTTCAGGCCTCAGACGGAAGCTGGCGATTGCAGCCTGCGGAGGATCTCGTCCACACGGCCCTCCACAGTGGCCTCTTCGGGGCTCACTACGATATCAGCGCAATCCAGGTAGACCTGTTTGCGGTTGGTGTAGATCCGCTGCCACCGCTGCAACGGAGATTCAGCAGGATCAGCCAGCAGGATCGGCCTGCTGGAGCCGTCTCCGAGACGACGCTCGGCCTGCTCTGCCGTGATGTCGAGCATGATCACGATATGCGGAATGAGCGCGTCTCGATTGGCTTCGCGGATGACCGCCCCGCCGCCCAGGCTGATCACCGAGGGACGTGGCGAATCCAGCAGTTCGGCGACGATCTGCGCCTCCTCGTGGCGGAAGCGGTCCTCACCGAACTGTTCGAAGAATTCGGGGATCGGGCCGTACCTCGCGACGAAGAACTGGTCCGTATCGACATGAGGCCGACCGACACGACGGGCCAGAGCGGCACCCACAGTCGACTTTCCCGAGCCCATCGGGCCGATGAGGACCAGGTTCCTGGCATCGACGCTGGCGGCTGCGGCGTCGCCGGGGTACGGGGCACTTTCCGAAGGCATCACTGGTGACATATCTCTCAGCTCTGCATTGCGGCCGGGGCCTGGTGAGGGTCGCCGTCAGCCCCTGCACGCTGGGGGTCAGAGCCCAGGCCGGGAAGCTCAGCGACATAAGCCTCAAGGGAGCGGCGCACTTCGGTGAGGCTGTCGCCGCCGAACTTCTCCACGACGGCGTCTGCGATCACCAGCGCGACCATCGCTTCGGCCACGACGCCGGCCGCCGGGACAGCGCAGACATCTGAGCGCTGGTGGTGCGCCGTCGTCTCTTCTCCGGTGGCGGTGTCCACGGTCCGCAGGGCGCGCGGAACAGTCGCGATCGGCTTCATTCCGGCGCTGACACGCAGCACTGAGCCGATGCTCATACCGCCTTCGACGCCACCGGCCCGGTTAGTGCTCCGGTAGACCGAACGGCCCTCCTCGTCAGGCAAGATCTCGTCATGAGCCTGGGAGCCACGCTTCCTGGTCGTCGCGAACCCGTCACCGACTTCGACCCCCTTGATCGCCTGGATCCCCATCAGCGCGGCCGCCAGCTTCGCGTCGAGCCGGCGGTCCCAGTGCACATAGCTGCCCAGGCCTGGCGGCAGGCCGTGGACCACGACTTCGACGACGCCGCCGAGGGTCTCTCCGGCCTTATGCGCATCGTCCACCTCGGCGACCATGCGCTGGGAGGTCTCCTCATGCAGGCAGCGCAATGGATCAGCGTCGATGCGCTCCTCGTCTCCCGGACCTGGTAGCGCTGCATCGCTGGGGACAGCGACTTCGCCGATCGAGCGAGTGTGCGAGACGGTGACGATGCCCAGTTCCTTGAGGAAGGACTGCGCAGCAGTGCCCAGGGCGACACGGGTAGCGGTTTCGCGCGCTGAGGCGCGCTCGAGCACCGGCCGGGACTCGTCGAATCCGTACTTCTGCATGCCGGTGTAGTCTGCATGGCCCGGGCGTGGGCGGGTCAGCGGCGCATTCCGGGCCAGGCCTTCGAGCTCGTCGGCATCGACGGGGTCGGCTGACATGACCTTCTCCCATTTGGGCCACTCCGTGTTCTCCACTTCAATGGCCACAGGCCCACCGAGCGTGACTCCGTGACGCACGCCCCCCAGCAGATTGACCTGGTCCTTCTCGAACTTCATCCGGGCGCCGCGGCCATAGCCCAGCCTTCTGCGAGCCAGCCGCTCCTGGACCATCGAGGTGGTCAGCGGCACCCCTGCGGGGAGACCTTCGAGGATGCCGACGAGAGATTTGCCGTGGGATTCTCCGGATGTGAGCCAGCGCAACATAGGATCCATCATAATGCTTCCGGGGCGGACCGACGCAGTCAGCTCGACGGCCCCGCTCTCGACATCACTGGAACCGGGTCAGGCCAGCCCTACCGCATGCCGCATGGACTCGACCATGGCCAGGTGCTCCACCGGTGGGAGGCTGGTTGCCGCATGATTCGTCCCGGCGGTGAAGAGCTCGACCTGCTTGACCGCCTGATGCAGCAGCATAGCGAGTCCGCTGACGACGGCCCCGCCCATCGCTTCCCATGCCAGAGCCAACTCGGAAGGCCAGGGATCATAGGCGACGTCGAGCAGGGGCAGGCCCTCCGGCAGGCCACGAAGCTGCCCCGCGACACTGTCGGCGGCACGCGGGGGCAGTGTGGAGACCAGCGCTGCTATCCCCGTGGCCTCGCCTGCGCTGAGATCCGTGGAGAGATCGGCCACCGACCGGATATCGACCGTCAGCCCGAGGGCCTGCGCCACGGGAAGCGTCTCAGCGGCACGTTCGGCAGACCGAGCGTAGATCACGACTCTGCCGAACCCTAGGTCAGAGGCTGCTGCCAAGGCGGCCGTGGCAGTGGCTCCCGCACCCAGGATGCCGAAGCGACGACCGTCAGGAGGGGCAGCTCCGGGCTGCAGAACGCCCCGGGCGTCTGCCTCCCCTAGAGCATGGACTATGCCGTCGACGTCGGTGTTCTCCCCCATGAGACCGCTGACCGGCTCACCTGTCTGGCGCGGCTGACCTGGGCGGCCGCCTTCATGCACCACAGTGTTGAGCACTCCGAGCAGTCGGACGCGTTCTGAAATCCGGTCCATGTGAGAAACAAGAGCGCACTTGAGCGGCATCGTCACCGACCAGCCGACCCAGGGAGTCGAGGAAGAGCCCGCTCCAGCGAGAAAACCAGCCAGCCCGTCTTCATCCACGTCATACCGGGCATACTCGATGCGCTGCCCCAGGTAGGCATAGGCCGCCGCGTGCAGCGACGGGGATCGGGAATGCCCGATCGGATGCCCCAGCACTGCGGCCTGAAGCGGCGAGGAACTCAGCCCGGCGGTCGCCGCACTCGCGCTGTTCATGCTCGCGCTATTCATGCTCGCGCTATTCATCGTCACGGTCCCTGCGCATCTTCGGTGGGCTCACCCTCACAGATCTCCGGGTTCTCATCGCAGTAGTCGGTGAACTCCTGCCAGTAGATCTGGTGCTCTTCGTAATCCTCGGCGAACTTCGTCTCACCGGTCTCGATATTGGTCGTGACCCAGTAGAAGTAGTCGTTCTCATCGGGCTCTGACGCCGCCTCGATGGCCTCTACTGCAGGGGCTTCGATGGGCCCAGGCGGGAGACCGCGGATGGCGTAGGTGTTGTACTCGTTCGACGCGTCGTTGCGATCCTCCTCGGAGAACTGGAGGCTCTGCTGGCCCAGTCCGTAGATCACCGTGGCGTCGATCTGCAGCCGCCCGTCAGTCTCCTCGTTATCCGGCGCGAGCCTGTTCTCGATGATCCCGGCAATCGTGCGGTAGTCGTCGGGCAGGGCTTCTGCGGTCAGCAGCGAGGCCACGATGATGGTGTCGTACTGCTCTTCGGGATCGGTAATGCCGACGTCCTCAAGGCGCTCCTGCGTGGTGTCCACCATCTCCTGGAGGATCTCCTCGGCGGTAGCGTCCATCGGCATCCGGTATTCACCCGGTGCCAGGTAGCCCTCGAGGTTGGGGGCGTCTTCTGGCAGCCCGAAATCAGTGGGGTCTTCGGCAGCTTGGCGAAGGTCGGACTCGGAGATCCCGGTGCCGGAGGAGATCGCCGAGAAGGCGGCGTCGATCCGGATGCCAGTGTCGATGGCGATGTAGTTCTCCGCCTCGCCCTGCTCGAACAGGATGTCCAAAGCGTCGGCGGCCGGCATCTCCTCACGCAGGGGGAACTCCCCGGCGTGCAGATCCGGGGTGCCCTCAAGATCTGAGTACGCATCGTCGAAGGCTCCCTGGCTCGCGACGATCCCCTGGTCCACGAGCCTGGTGGCCACGTTCTGCGGCCCTTCACCCTCATTGACGGTGAACGTGATCTGTTCCCCGGCCTGCTGGTCATAGTCACTGGCTGAACCGCCGCGCAGGATCGACTGCACGACGATGACGAAGGCGATCAGCAGCACCGCGAAGGCCGAGACGGCGATCGTCAGCGTGGTATTGCGGCGACGACGGCGCTCCCGGCGATTCTTCAGCAGATTCTTGCTGGCATCGCCCTCGACAGTCGTCACCGTCTGGTAACCCCGGCCGTAGCTCGAGGAGGTGATCAGAATCGGCGAACCGTCGGTGTCCTCGCCGATGCGCGCACCCTCGACCAGGTCATGCTCGGCGTCTTCTGCTTCGGTGTCACCTGCTTCGACGTCTTCTGCGTAGGCCTCGCCGGGGGTCGCCTCGTCGTGAGCGTCGCCTGGCTCCAGAGGACTGCCACCGACATCTGAATCTGGGTGCTCAGAGCCAGCGGGGGTCTGGGCACTGCGCGCTGTGGGGTCGTGCGCATCGGCCGAGCCAGAGTCGGGAT
>DXGD01000068.1 GCA_019114115.1 Candidatus Nesterenkonia stercoripullorum | reverse complement strand
CAACGCGACGATGACCGCACCGGCGGCCAGCAGGGCATTCTCCGCAGTGTACTGGCCCTGGAAGTTGGCGAGCCCCAGCGGGGCCGTGCGCAGCTGTCCCGAGGGAGCCATCACCAAGGCGATGAGGAACTCGTTCCAGGTCCACATGAAGGTCAGCACGATCAACGTGGTGATCGCCGGGACAGAGGCGGGCACCAGGACCTGCCAGAGGGCGCGCAGGTGTCCCGCGCCGTCGATCGCTGCCGCCTCCAACAGGCTGCGCGGCATGGAGCGGAACTGCGCCCGCAGCCAGAACGTCCCGAAGGCGATCGACTGGGCGATCTGCGGCAGCGCGATAGCCAGGTAGGTGTCCACCAGCCCGGCGTCCCTCAGGTCGAAGAACAGCGGGATCACCAGGGCCTCCGCCGGGATCATCAGACCGAGGATGAACAGGTAGAACAGCACTGTCTGGCCACGGAAGCGCATGGTGCCGAAGGCGTAGCCGGCGCCGATGGAGAGGACCAGGGCGGTGAACACCACGATCACCGCCACCATCACCGAATTGCCCAGGGACTGACCGAACCCGCCGATCTCCCAGGCATCCACGAAGTTCCCCAGATGGATGCCAGGCTCTTCCCCGAGGCGCGGGGAGAGCGCCGTGGAGAGGATCGTGATGATGGGAAACAGCGCGAAGGCGGCGAACAACGCCAGGATGACGTAATTCGCGGTCCGCTCCCCTGCCGAGACCCTCATGCCTGCTCCTGCCTCACTCGTCGTCCCCTCATGCGTCGATCTGCCGTGCGCCGTCCCCTCATCCCTCGACCCGTCATGCGTCGTCCCGTCATTCGTCGCGCTCGCCGATCCGGGTGACCGCGAGGTTGATGAGGAACACCATGGCGGTCAGCACCAGCGCGACGGCACTGGCGGAACCCACATCCCTGAGCTCGAAGGCGCGTTGATAGACCTCGTAGCTGGGGACGGTCGTCGCACGTCCAGGGCCACCCGCCGTCGTCATGTAGATCAGGTCGAAGGTCTTCAAGGCTGCGATGATCGTCAACACCAGCGAGACGACGATCTCACCGCGGATCGCGGGCAGGGTGACGGCGAAGAACTCGCGGATCGGCCCTGCTCCGTCGAGCCGGGCGGCCTCGTAGAGCTCCCGGGGGATCTTGCTCATCCCGGCGAGGAGCAGCACCATGACCAGGCCGGTCTGCACCCAGGTGCCGATGAAGCCGACGGCGGGCAGCGCGGCACCGGGGTCGCCGAGCCATCCACGGGCCAGGCCGTCCAGGCCGATCGCGCGGAGCGTCTGATTCAGCGGGCCGTCAGGGGCGTAGATCTGCCGCCACGTGACAGCGACGACCACCAAGGCAACGACCTGGGGCAAGAAGATGACAGTCCGGAAGAATCCCATACCGCGGACCTGACCTCGGCGCAGGATCGCGGCGGCGACCATGCCGATCAGCAGCGGGAGCACGGCGTAGAACACGATCAGGATGAGCGAATTCAGGATGGCCGTCCGGAACGCCGCATCGCCGAGGAGGTCTGCGTAGTTGCGCAGTCCGACGAAGCGCCAGGAGCCGATCCCGGACCATTCGTGCAGCGAGAACTGCGCGGCCCTCCCCAGCGGATACAGGGCGAAGGCCGCATAGACGATGAAGGCCGGAAGCAGGAACAGGTATGGCGCTAGGCGGGATCGCGTGACGGGTGAGGGAGCACCGCGCATGCATCAGTCCTGTTCGGTGAATTGCGCGTAGTCTTCCTGGAGGTTCTCCGCGGCCTCATCGGCGGAGATCTGACCGCCGATGAGCTCTTGGAGGTTGTCTGCCGCCGTGTCGGCGAAGGTGGGGGTGGCGTAGTCGAGATAGGGCAGCAGGACGCCCTCGGTGGACACTGTGTCGAAGGCCTCGTAGATGTCCTTGTTCACGCCCGAATCGGGTGCCAGCTCCCCCGCGTTCAGGACCGGGAGCCCTCCGTTGTCAGCGATCAGCTCCATGGCCTCGTCGCTGACGATGTAGTCGATGAATGCCGCGGCGGCATCCGGGTTCTCCGCGCCGGATGGCACGGCGAAGGGGATTCCGGTTCCGCCGGTCGTGGCGATCTGGTCACCGGTTCCCGCCGGCGGGGCCATGAACCGCACATCCTCGTCCATGACCTGGGCCATGTCCGGGCCGAGCCATGAGCCACCGATCAGCAGCGTGCCGTTGCCGCGGGTGAAGCTCTCCCAGGCGGCGTCGTAGTCCTCACCATTGGGGGAATCGCCGAACGCGCCATCCTCCGCCCAGGACTCCATCTGCTCCAGCGCCTCGAGGTTCTCCTCGCTGGTCCAGTCCGCGCCCGCGTTGCCCATCCCGAGCTCCACGATCTGGTCGGCCGGGACATAGTCGGATTGCAGTGCGCCGAAGACGTGCAGCGCCGGCCAGCCCTCGATGTTGCCCAGCACAAGGGGACGTTGTCCCTCAGATCCTGCCTGGTCCACGATGTCGTAGAGATCGTCCCAGGTCTCCGGGGGCTCCAAACCGAGTTCGTCGAAGGCCTCCTCGCTGTAGAAGATGCCCACGACCTCGCCCGTCTGCGGCAGTCCCCACAGGGCGCCTTCCCCGAACGTCTCAGCATCTTCGGAGTAGCGGGTCTTCGAGAGCACCGACTCGGGGAAGCGGTCCTCCCACTCATACACTTCGGCGTATCCGCTGAGATCCGTCAGCTCACCGGAGGAGACGAACTCGCCCATGTCGGATCGGGCATTATTCACCTGCATCACATCGGGGACGTCATCTCCGGAGAGGGCAAGGCCCGCCTGTTGCTGAAGGTCGTCGAAGGACTGAGACACGCGGTCGATCGTGATGTTGGGGTGCTCGTCTTCGAACTCACCGATGAGCGCCTCGATGGCGTCGTTCTGCGCACCGCGGACTTCCTGATCCCACACGGTGAGGGTGATATCGCCGAGCTCGGAGAGGTCCGTCTCGATATCATCGGCGGAGGGACCCGCGGCCTCGTCGGCCCCGGAATCGTCACCCGGAGCACATCCGGTCATCATGACCAGTCCGAGGACGGCAGTGATTGCGCCAGGAAGCGTGCTGCGTGGCATGGGTCCTCCGATTGGTCCAGTGAAACACCAGGCGTGCTGTAAAGGACTATGTTCTCATATGACATGCGAGGATGTGAGGACGCCCCCCTGCTCCTCCCCGCGGGGACGTGGGCGGGGATCTGCACGGGGACCAATGCCATGCCCCACATCGGCCATCGGCCCTTGACCCCTGCGGAGGGGAGAATCTGGAGGTACACGTCTCGTGAAGCTGACGATCCTGGGCGGCGGCGGGTTCCGGGTCCCCCTGGTCTACGAAGCAGTCGCCAGGGGCGCC
>DXGD01000067.1 GCA_019114115.1 Candidatus Nesterenkonia stercoripullorum | reverse complement strand
GCTGCACGCGCCGAACCCGACGATAGCGGCCAAGAGCGCGCGAGAGGATCAGCCTCGTCTCGTCGTCGCTGACCTGAGGTCGAGCCGCCGTGTCGAGAACGCTGAGGGTGTCCTGGCCGGTATGCGTCAGGCCACCGAGCAGATCGCCGTGCTCTTCTGGTTCGACGCAGACGACAACGACGCCCCGCAGGAGGGGAGCGCAGGTGCCCCCGTCGGCATGGAAGAGACCTCGGGGGAGGCCGCGGGGGAGAAGCCTGTGGCGGGTCTCCACCAGCAGGTGCTGCAGCTGAGCGGCCCGCTCGATGACTTCTCCACGGGCAGCGTCGATCCCGAAGAATCTATGCTGCGACTCCACCTCCTGAGCTCGCGCCTGCCCGCCTTGCGGGAAGGGGAACGGCTGGTGGTCGGAGACCTTGAGCTGGACGCACGACGACGCACCGTCACCCGCGCCGGCGCCGACATCGACCTCTCGGCGACTGAACTCAAACTCTTACGCCTGCTCATGCGGCATAGCCGGACGGTGCTGTCGAAATCGGAGATCCTCCACGAGGTCTGGGAATACGAATTCGCCGGGCAGGCCAATATCGTCGAGCTCTACATCTCCTATCTGCGCAAGAAGATCGAGGCCGGTATGCCGAAGATGATCCATACTGTGCGCGGAGCAGGGTATGTTCTGCGGCCCGCGGAGGAGAGCCAGGAAGAGCGAGTTACTGAAGAGTAGCTTGTCGGGTTACACTGACTCCATGCATGTCATATTCAGGACCCTGCTGACGCTTCTGGCGGCCCGACGCCGCCCGCGAATCTCGCTGTTCGACACCTCGGTCATCTCGCTGCGGGCACTGCCCACAGACGTCGATCTCTTCCTGCACATCAACAACGGCCAGTACTTCTCGCTTTTCGATCTGGGGCGGCATGATCTGATGGCGCGCTCTGGCATGACGCGCGCGGCGCGCAGACGCAGATGGCGCCCGGTCGTGCAGTCCGAGCAGATCACCTTCCGGAAGTCTGTCACTCTCATGACCAAGTGCCAGCTCTATACGCGGATGATCGGCATGGATGAGAAATGCATGTACATCGAGCACCGGATAGTGGTCGACGGCGAGATCTTCGTGCGAGGCGTCGTCGCTGGCCGGATCGTCGGCCCGGAGGGTCCGGTGAGCAACGAGGAGCTCGTGGCGATGGCAGCGGAACTGGGGGAGCAGGTGCCTGAGGACTTCGCGGCGGACGCGGATCTTGTCCGCTGGCGCGAGGAGTCCGCGCTGCCGTCATCGCGGCGACCCGCGCCGAATCCGTGGCAGAGCTGAGAGCCGGTCCCCGCTCTGTCAGGCCGAGGGCCTCACTGCACGGCTGATGAAGCGCACGGCGGCCTGAGAGTTCAGGAGCGCGAGGACCGGCGACGTGAGAAGTACAGTGCCAGGAGTCCCGCGCCGATCATGGCGATCGAGGCGAGCGACATGGCGCCGATATGGCTGGTGTCTATACCGCTTTGGGCAAGGTTCTCCAAGTCTTCGGGCTCCTCGGCAGGGGGCTCGTTCCCAGCTTCTGCGGAGTTGCCGTCCGTGGGCTCACCTTCGCCTTCGGTGTTGTCAGCCGGTGGCTCCGACGAGGTCGCGTCGGCAGACTCGGACGCGTCGTGCTCCTCCGCCGGATCGCTGGATGGACCTTCGTCCTCATCCGCTGGCTCCGAGGCCGGAGGGCTCTCGAGCCCCGGCGGCGGGGTCGTTCCTCCTGAGGTGTCGAACCCGACCACACAGCTCGCCGTCTCGGTCTGGCCCTCGTCATTGGTGGCCCGGATGGTGAATGTGTCTGATGTGGCGCTGCCGCTGAACTCGGGGGGTGCGACGTACACGAGGGAATCGTGACCGGTGCTGGTCACCGTTCCGAACATGGGATTGGGCGTGGCGATCGTCAATCCGCCCGTGTTGGCCGCAACATGCAGTCTCACATGCTGTCCGGCTTGGGCGGACTCATAGCCGCATTGCAGGTTGAAGCTCTCGCTCTCACCCTGCGACGCTCCGTCGGACCCCTGGCCTGACCCTGGATCGGCGGGTTCCCCAGGCTGGTCCGGAGCATCCGGTGAGGAGCCCTGTGATCCCCCGTCCGGCTCGTCGGGCGCGCCTTCGCCCGGCTGGCTGCCACCGGATCCGCTGTTGGGCGACCCACTCCCCGGTGACCCGTTGCCGTCTGAGCCGGACCCAGAATCTGGCCCGTCAGGGTCCGCGGGCCCTGAGCCCGAGCCCGACCCCGACTCTGGTGCCTCAGGGGATGAGCCGTCGCCGTCTTCAGTTCCCTGGCCGTCTTCGCTGCCGGGAGAGGTGGGCTCTGTGGTGGGGGCGCTGCTCGAGGAGCTGCCGCCTTGGCCGCCTTCAGTCGGCCGTTCCGGTGAAGGGTCAGGCTGCCCGGGTTGCCCATCCGGAGCCTCCGGTGCGTCCGTGTCCGGACTCGAGGGGGACTCAGTTTCTGGCGGCGTATCGGGATCGGAAGGGGCATCAGGGTCTGATGGGGCCTCAGTGGGCGCTTCCGTGGGGTAGGCGGGCTCGGTGGGGCCGGGCCGGTTCGGTGAATCGGGGGTTTCGGCAGGGAGGTCGTCCTCCGCGGCCGAGTCCTCAGCGCCGTTCTCTGCTCGATGATCCGCGGTGTCGTCCCAAGAGTCGCTTTCGGCAGCCGCGGAACCAGCCTCGCCCAATGGCTGTGCGCTCGCCCCAGTGGCAGCCAGCCCCGTGAGGAGCATGCCACCGGATACCACAGCTGCGCTCAGCACGGAGGCGCGGCGGAACATCTTCGGCCTGCGCGACCCGCTCATGCCCGCGGGGGATGCTGCCTGGACCTCAGCGGAAGGCGCTGCGGGCATGCCAACGGGTGGCGTGTCCATGTCTCCGCCCTCTGTGGAGATCTTTCCTGCGCTACTCACCATGTCTACCCCGGGGATGCTGTGCTTCCGACTTGTCTTCTTCTGGACATACGGCGGCTGGGCACTCACCGATGATCAAAAGTCAATTCTACGGGCAATGAGCG
>DXGD01000066.1 GCA_019114115.1 Candidatus Nesterenkonia stercoripullorum | reverse complement strand
GCGGCTTGCCGGCCGCGAGCGCGAGCCCCTTCGCCGCCGCAAGGCCGACCATGAGCGCTCCGGCCAGCCCGGGGCCGGAGGTGACAGCAATGGCGTCGACGTCGTCGATCTCCACCCCTGCCGTGTCCAGTGCCTGGCGCAGCGTGGGCGCGAAGGCCTCGACGTGGGCCCGTGCGGCGATCTCGGGGATGACTCCCCCGAATCGGGCGTGCTCTTCCATGGAGGAGGCCACGGCGTTGCTGAGCAGTCGTTTACCCCGCACGATGCCGATGCCGGTCTCATCGCAGGAGGTCTCAATGCCCAGCACCAGCGGCTCGGCCGGGGGAACAGGACGAGACATCATCGGGTCCTTTCTGAGGTGTCGGATCGATGGCACGCCGTCGCGTGCTCCCTCACAAGCTCCGTCATGAGCGCAGATCCGATGCGCTGGAGTGGGCCGCTGGCTCGCGCAGGGTCTTGCGCATGATGAGCGCGTCTGCGCCGTCGCCGTAATAGCGGGGACGCGAATGGATGGTCTCGAAACCTTCCCGGCGGTACAGCGACTGGGCGCCGTCGTTGTCGGCCCGGACTTCCAGCAGGAGCTGCTCGGCGCCGGCGTCGGCTGCGCTGTCGATGATCCGGTGCAGCAGCGCGGTGCCCAGGCCCTGGCCCTGTGACTCACCAGCGACCGCGATGGTCTGCACATCCGCCAGCGGGAGGACGCACATCAGGCCGGCGTAGCCGAGGATCGTCTCCCCCGCGCCCGGGGTGCGCTCAGGTTCGGCAGCCACCCAATATCGACGAGTGAGGGCATGGCCGGGCAGGTCCGGGTTGGCCGGGGAGGACGCCAGTTCATCCCAGAAGAAGGCTTCAGGCCAGGCATCGTGAGGGAAGAGCCGCCGCTCCAGGTCGAGTACCGACGGGATATCAGCGTAGACCATGGGGCGGATCACCGCCTGATCGGAGGCGGGCACACTCATGCCTGCGCACCCGACTGCACGCCCGTCGGTGCGTCCGACTGGGCAGCGTTCTGTGCCCCCGTCGTGGCGCGCTGCATGCTGGCGGGCACCTGGGCATCCGACTCCCGGAGGTACAGCGGCCGCGGTGGAAGCAGAACAGCCTCAGCACGCCCCGCGCTGAGCGCAGACGCCGCGATCAAGCCAAGGTCAGCAGCCTCAGGCAGCCACGTGCCGGTCTCCAGGCGCGCATCGGGACCCAGAAGCTCGTCGGGGTAGAGACTTGCTCCCTGACCCACCACGACGGAGCCAGCAGGCACATCGGCAGCCGGACCCACGTGCGGTCCGTCTCTGCGCTGCGCGTACGCCGCCGCAGCGTCCTCCGCGCTCCCGGCTGCGACGCCGCGGTAGGACGCCCAATACACTTCCCTGCGCCGCGCGTCAGTGGCGACAGCGAACTTGCCCTGCACCACACCGGCGTCGATGGCCCGCTGCGCCAGCGAGTCCAGGCTGCACACCCCGTAGAGCGGCACGTCCCACACACAGACTAGGCTCTGGGCCAGAGCCAGACCGATCCGAAGTCCGGTGAACGGCCCGGGCCCCACCCCGACGACGACGCCGGCCGGCACCCCACCGTCCGCCGTGTCACGCCCAGCGCCGCGTCCAGTGCCGCGCAGCCCGCCCTCGGCGAGCACCTCCTCCACCGCGGCTGCCAGGACCTCGGCATGAGTGTTCGTCTGCCGCGTCGACCAGGACGCGACGACGTCGCCGTCGTCGATCAGAGCGGCAGAGGCACCGGCGGAAGAGTCAATCGCGAGGAACACCCCTCCATGGTAGTGGGATTTCGGCGAAGCGCGGACCGTATCCGCGCAGCCGGGCCACCCGCGGGGTCCCCTCCAGGTCTGCCTCCGTCTCGGAGAAATCCGTGATGATCTCCGGTGCGAGGGCGTCCTGCGCCTGAAGGTCACCAGCGTCGGATCCGGCATCGGCAGCGGAGCCGGACTCATCATCGGCTCTGGTCTCAGGCTCCGCGGCTGGGATCACCAGTTCCAGGTCGAGCCACGAGCCGTGGGGCCCGGCGAGCTCCTGCTCGACGATCCCCCGGCCCCACTCGACCACCGTGATCGATTCTGCGACCGTGCTGATCAGGTCCACTGCTGCCAGCCCGTCGGCGTCCGTGCGATAGGCATCGACATGGACTAGGTCCGGGCCGCCTGAGGTGCTGCGGTGAATGCGGCTGAGCACGAATGTCGGAGAACTCACCGCGCCGGAGACTCCCAGCGCGTCGGCCAGGCTGACCGTGAACGTGGTCTTCCCCGCTCCGAGCCCGCCGGTCAGCACCAGCACGTCTCCCGCGCGGAGGATCCCGGCCACCTCGCGGGCCAGCTCCTGGGTCTGCTCCAGGTCCTGCAGCACCAGTTCACTCTCCCAGGCGGCACCAGCCGGGGGCGGAGGCACTGCGCTCATTCCGACTGGCCTACGACGATCCGCGGGACGCGGTCCCCGATGCGGGTGATGATCTCGTAGTTGATGGTCTGGGCGGCCCGACCCCAGTCGGCTGCGCAGAGTCCCGAATCCCCTCCGAAAAGGACGACCGGGTCTCCCACCTGTACGTTCGTATCCTCATCTTCTAGGTCCACGACGAACTGGTCCATCGCGACCCTCCCCACCGACCGATACACGCGGCCGTTGATGCTGACCGGCGCATCCACGGAGATGCGCGGGACGCCGTCCCCATAGCCCAGCGGAATCAGCCCCAGCGACGTCGGCCGGTCCACGCGGTGAGTGAGCCCGTAGCTGATGCCCTGGCCCGCAGGGACCCGCTTCACGTGAGCCACGCTCGTGCGGAGCTCCATCGCCGGACGAAGCCCTAGGTCCGCTGAACTGCGGTCAGCGAAAGGGCTCTGCCCGTAGATGCCGACGCCGACGCGCACCATGTCGAAATGCGAGTCCGGCCTGGAAAGAGCCGCCGGGGTGTTGGCCGCATGCCGGAAGTCCGGCGAGATGCCGAACTCATCGGCCAAGTCCAGGGCTTCGTGGTAGAGGCCGAGCTGCTCATCGGTCTCGCGGCGGTCCGGCTCGTCGGCGACGGCCAGATGGGTGAAGATCCCCTCGATGCTGATCACTCCGCGTTCTTGCAGACTGGCGGCCTCGGCGAAGAGCGCGGGCCACTGGCTGGCAGGGCTGCCATTGCGGCCGAGCCCAGTATCGAGCTTGAGGTGGACATGCGCCGGGGCCTGCAGCGCCTCGGCCGCTTCTGCGATCGGCCCGAGTTCCCAGCCGGAGACCCCCAGATCGATATTGCCGGCAATGGCGGCGGAGAACGGGGTCGCATGAGTATGCAGCCAGGCGAGCACTGGAATCTCGAAGCCTGCCTCGCGCAGCTGCAGCGCTTCGCTCACATGTGCCACGCCGAGCCAGTCCGCTCCGCCGTCGACAGCGGCCCGGGAGGCTGCCAGCAGCCCATGCCCATAGCCATCGGCTTTGACGGCCGCCATGACTTTCGCCGGCCGGACGTAGTCAGCGATGACCCCGACATTATGGCGAATCGCCGAGGCATCGATGACGGCGTATCGCTCGAGCGCGTCCTGCGACTCCGGAAGTGTGCTCATAGGTCTACCTTATCGACGACGACGGACGGGCCCTGTCAGATGCCATACTCTCAGCCGCGATCCTGTCAGCTGCGATACCGACGAATTCCCGCGACCAGGTCCGCGGCACCGAACGCTCCCGCGCCGCGGGGGTCGATCTGATGGGCCGCAGCAGCATGGATATGGGATCCCAGCGCGGCCATATCACCTACCCGGCCGTCGTGAGCGGCCAGGGCCCCGATCACCCCGGTCAGCACGTCTCCGCTGCCGGCCGTGGCCAGGCCCGGGGCCCGGCAGCGGTGGACGATCACACTGCCGTGCGGTTCCGCGATGACGGTGCTGGCGCCCTTGAGCAGGACGACGGCACCCAGGTGCGCGGCGACGGCCCGGGCCGAAGCCACCGGAGAATCGCCGTCCTCCTCACGCAGAACGCGCGTGCCGTGCACCTCGTCGATGCGTGAGACGAGCCGGTGCAGCTCGCCCGCGTGCGGGGTCAGCACGACATTCGGCGTCAATGCGCCGGACCGCAGCCGTTCGGGACTGAGCAGCCCGATGCCGGAGGCATCAAGGACGAGGATCCCGCCCCCACTCTGCGACCAGGCCAAGACACTCTCCAGCGTCTCCTCGTCAGCAGCCTCCCCGGTCAGCCCGGGCCCCAACGCCACCGCATCGGCACGTCGCAACGCCTGGTCAGTCGGCAGCGCCACCACCTCCGGGTGCACCGCGGTGACGCGCGCGCTGACCTGCGCCTCGGAGTCCACAGTGACCATGCCCGCGCCAGTGCCCACTGCCGCGGCAACGCTGAGCTGCGCGGCCCCCGGGTACTGCGTGGATCCCGCGACGACGTGGACGACTCCCCGAGCGTACTTGTGGTCCTGACCGCTGAGCTCACGGAGCTCAATGCTCGATGCTCCGCTCGTCGTGCTGGGGGCTTCGTCCGGCTCCGCCCTGTCGCCGGCGCTCGGCGTCTCCAGCAGCCGGGCCGAGGCTTGGGGAAGATGCGGCCCGAGTCCGATGTCCACGCAATGTATCTGGCCGGAGAGCACAGCACCGGCGCCCACCACCAGCCCGAGCTTGACCGCACCGAATGTCACCGTGCGATCGGCGGTGAGGCCGTAGTCGCTGAGGACTTCGCCGGTATCTGCGCTCACCCCCGACGGGATGTCACAGGCGATGATCTCGGGCCGCTGGGTCTCCGGCCGCTGGGTCCCGGGCCGCTGGATCCCGCCGCGCGCTTCGTGCCGTGCGTCTGGCCTCAGCGCCTCCCCCAGGCCCGGGATCGGCATCGGCTCGGCCCGGCGGGAGGCCCCGGTGCCCAGGACGGCGTCGATGATCACGTCCTGATGGCCCGGGACGCGCGGCAGCGTTCGTCCTCCTGCCTCGCGGTACGCGGTCAGCGCAGCCTCGTGACAGCGCTCGGAGACCAGCACAGCGCGAGTCCGCACGCCTCGGCGGCGGAGCCGGAGCAGGGCGTACAGCGCGTCTGCGCCGTTGTTGCCCGAGCCCACCAGCGCAGTGACACCGGCGCCGTAGATCCGGCCGCGCTGTCGCAGGCTGCGCAGCACCTGCGCGGCGAGCCCGGAGGCGGCCTGCTGCATCAGTGCCGGCCCGTGACCGGCTTCCACCAGCGGCCGCTCGGCGTCGCGGACCTGGGTCCCGGTGAACACCTCGGTCAAGTGGACACACTGGGCGCTCTGTGGGGGCACGATCAGTCCCTTTCCGCGACCACCATCGCCGTGGCGAGGTCGCCGTCGTGAGAAATCGAGAGGTGCCAGCGGTGGGCGCCCCGGCGCTGCGCCACCTCGGCGACAGTTCCCCGCAGCTCCAGCGACGGGCAGCCGTCCTCGGCGCGCAGCACCTCGCAGTCCTGCCAGGTCATCCCGGCGGGTGCGCCGAGCGCCTTGGCCACTGCCTCTTTGGCGGCGAACCTCGCGGCCAGGGACCGGGTGGTCAGGCCCCTCTCGGCCGGCACGAAGAGGCGTGCAAGCAAGGCCGGAGATCGGTCCAGCTGCGCCCGGAAGCGCGAGACCTCGACGACGTCGACACCAATCCCGACGATCACAGGCTCACTCCACCGTGACGGACTTCGCCAGATTGCGCGGCTGGTCGACGTCGTAGCCCTTCTCCGAGGCGAGCGCGCAGGCGAAGATCTGCAGCGGGACCGTCGTCAGCAGCGGCATGAGCAGCGGCTGGGTCTCCGGGACGCGGAAGACGGACTCTGAGTAGCTCGAGACTGCCTCGTCGTCGCTTTCGGCCACGGAGATCGTCCGGGCCCCGCGAGCGCGGACCTCCTGGATATTCGAGACGACCTTCGAGTGCAGCGAGTCCCGCCCCCGCGGCGACGGGACGACGACGAAGACCGGCTGGCCCTCCTCGATCAGCGCGATCGGCCCGTGCTTGAGCTCCCCGGCGGCGAAACCCTCAGCGTGGATGTAGGCGAGCTCTTTGAGCTTGAGCGCACCCTCCATCGCGACCGGGTAGCCGACGTGCCGGCCCAGGAAGAGCACCGAGGGTTCATCCTTCATCTGCCGGGCCAGGTCCTTGATCTGGTCCGAGGCGTCGAGGATCTCCTGGATCTTGGCGGGAATCTTGTGCAGGTCCGCCAGGATGTCCTCGATCTCGCCCTGGAACTTCATCCCGCGCAGCTGGGCCAGGTACAGCCCCAGCAGGTACGAGGCCGCGATCATGGCCAGGAACGCCTTCGTCGAGGCGACGGCGATCTCGGGGCCGGCGTGGAGATAGAGGACGGCGTCGGACTCGCGCGGGATCGTGGAGCCATTGGTGTTGCAGATCGACAGCGTTCGGGCGCCCTGCTCCTTGGCGTACCGCACGGCCATGAGTGTGTCCATCGTCTCCCCGGACTGGGAGATCGAGACGATCAGCGTCGTGTCGTCGATGATCGGGTCGCGGTAGCGGAACTCGTGGGCCAGTTCCACTTCCACGGGGATCCGGCACCAGTGCTCGATCGCGTATTTCGCGACGGTCCCGGCATATGCGGCAGTTCCGCAGGCCAGCACGATGATCTTGCTGACCTCGTTGAGCTCTGCCGGCGAGATGCGCAGCTCATCGAGCACCAGGCGCCCCTGCGCGTCCGTGCGGCCCAGCAGGGTATCCTCGACGGCCTTGGGCTGCTCATGGATCTCTTTCTCCATGAACGTGTCGAACCCGCCCTTCTCAGCGGCTGCAGCGTCCCAGTCCACGCGGAAGCGCCGACCCTGCGCCGGGGTGCCGTCGAAGCCGATGATGCGGACGTCGGCGGCGGTGATCGTCACCACCTGGTCCTGTTCCAGCTCCACTGCCTCACGGGTGAAGTCGATGAAGCCAGAGACGTCCGAGCCCAGGAAGTTCTCCCCTTCGCCCAATCCCACGACCAGCGGCGAGTTGCGCCGCGAGGCCACGACCTGGTCCGGGTGGTCGCTATGGACCGCCAGCAGGGTGAACGCACCTTCGAGCTCGTTGGAGGCCAGGCGCATCGCCTCAGTGAGGTCCCCGCCGGCCTCGGGGAGCATCGTCCCCAGCAGTTTGGCGGCGACTTCGGTATCCGTCTCGGAGTCGAAGCTGTGCCCGTCGCGCAGCAGCCGCTCCTTGAGCTCGGCGAAATTCTCGATGATCCCGTTGTGAATGACCGCAAGCCGGCCCTCATCACCCAGGTGCGGGTGCGCGTTCTGGTCGGTGGGGCCGCCGTGCGTCGCCCACCGGGTGTGCCCGATGCCGATCGAGGCGCTGCGCATCGGCTGCTGGGCGATCTCCTCTTCGAGATTGACCAGCTTGCCGGACTTCTTCCGGCTCTGCACGGCACCCTCGCTCAGCGTGGCGACCCCAGCGGAGTCGTAGCCGCGATATTCGAGCCGCCGCAGGCCCTCCATCAGCACGGCGAGCGCATCATGTTCAGCTGTTTTCTCAGGTAGGCCGATGTAGCCGACGATTCCACACATGCCTAATAGCGTATCGTGTCAACGTGTCACCGCACCCATCACCGCATGCCTCGTACTCGCCTTTCGTGGAACTGGACCGTCAGGACTGGGCCCGGCTGGCGAACACTATCGAGCAGCCACTGAATCAGCACGACGTCGACCGCCTGCGCGGAATCGGCGAGCACCTCTCCTTGGAGGAGGTCTCGCAGATCTATCTTCCGCTGAGCCGGCTGCTGTCGATCTACGTGGAATCGGCCACGCACCTGCGCGGGCAGATCAACGGATTCCTCGGTGATGACACCCGGCAGACCCCGTTCGTCATCGGCGTGGGCGGTTCGGTGGCCGTCGGCAAATCCACGACGGCGCGCGTCCTGCGCGAGATGCTGCGCCGGTGGCCCTCGACGCCACGTGTCGAATTGGTGACCACTGATGGGTTCCTCTTCCCCAATGCCGAGCTCAATCGCCGCGGGCTCATGGAGCGCAAAGGGTTCCCCGAGGCGTATGACC